>JAAZGT010000272.1 GCA_012511095.1 Alcaligenaceae bacterium | reverse complement strand
GCGAATTATCAACAAACGAAGTGTTTATTAGTAAGTTACAGTGATCAAGCATTGGGCTTCTTCTAAAAATACACTAGGAACAACAAAGCCAGCAGATTTTTTGCTGGCTTTGTTGATAAGGTTTTAAGGCATCGAAATAGCTATTGGTGGTCATGTCTTGAAGCTAATCCATGTTATTTAAGGTCTTTATTATTGTTTCACCAAAGTTTGTGAACCTTGATCTACCATCAATGGATTACCACAAAAATTAAAATACTAATAGCTACTCACTCACTTATACAAAGGGTGGTTTTTATCTCAATCACCTAAGTGTGGTTCTAGTCATTTTGCTCACAAGGACAACATCATGACAAAATTCATAGTCGATATGGTGATGATGCCGCTGTATTTAATAGTTTAGGTTTAAAGTAAATTAATTAAGAGATTCAGAAAAAAAGTATAAGCGAATAAGCACCGCAGGGTCGTTACGATAAACGGCTGCTTGGTGTTAGTTTAATGCGTCTCATAGAGAAGCTCTGCATGGATTAGGCACTTGTTAAGTCAAGGGATTACTATCTAATCTTGATTTTGTTATAAAACGAGCGGAAAATCACTTTCTCATCTTTTTACAAATAGCACGAACCTTTGGTGCAACTTACCAATACTTAAGGCTTTTTTCTCAGCTTTGTCTAACTTGCAATGCTCTTTAGGCTCGTATAATATGAACCATTACTCACGTGAGGTTAGGCCCTAAGAGGGCATACATTCATATTATTCTAAACACTAAACCTCACGTGTAATAGGATAAATGGTGCGCTATTGCTTTAGTGAATAAACCATTTCCTATAATAATAAGAATTCAAATTCTACTAGCCATTCACTGTATAAAATACATCTTCACTTGCATGACTACTATTGATTTATCAGCTCATACGCCTATGATGCGTCAGTATTTGACACTCAAACAAGAGGCAGGGCCTAAACTGCTGTTTTATCGTATGGGCGATTTCTATGAGATGTTTTACGATGACGCTGTTAAAACCGCGCGTTTATTAAATCTTACGCTGACTAATAGGGGCACAAGTGCAGGAGAGCCGATTCCGATGGCAGGTGTACCAGTACACGCCATGGAGCAGTATTTAGCGCGCTTAGTTGCTATGGGGGAGTCAGTTGCTATTTGTGAGCAAGTGGGTGATCCAGCGACCTCTAAGGGTATTGTTGAGCGTCAAATTGTACGTACAGTGACCCCTGGTACCTTGACAGATGAAAGTCTTTTGCCTGCACATAGCGACCGTCCGCTCTTAGCTATCTATCTACCTCATAAAGGCCGTAACAGAAAGTATGGCCTAGCGTGGATGAACTTAGCGAGTGGTGAATTTAAGGTAAATGAATGTACGGCAGAGCAATTAGAATCAGAAGTGCACCGTATCTCACCTGCAGAGATTATTACGGGTGATTCCTTTAGGCTTGAACTTAGTTACGATACGGCGTATAGCAAAACCGCGGATTGGCATTTTGAATTTACAGCCGCTGAAGAAAAGCTTTGCACGCATTATGGGGTGGACAAATTAACCGCCTTTAGTCTTGATGATTTACCTAATGCCACGATTGCTGCAGGTGCCTTATTGAGTTATGTCGAAGGTACTCAAAAGCGTAATCTCTCTCATATTAAGGCGATTCAGTTAGATGATACTCAAGAGTATTTAATACTGGACCCTGTTACCCGTAAAAACCTAGAGATCACGCAAACCATTAGTGGCGAAACAAGTCCTACTTTATTTAGTTTATTGGACCACTGCAATACACCAATGGGTAGTCGTTTATTGCGACGTTTTTTGCACCATCCATTACGCCATAATGCGCCGATTTTAGAGCGTCAACTTTGTGTACAAGCTTTTTATGATCGTTATGCAGCTCGGGCGGCTGAAGATCCGATTAGCGCCTTTGAAAACTTCTTCAAAACTGCACCTGATATTGAGCGTGTGGCAACGCGCATTGCTCTTGCTTCGGTACGACCAAAGGAGCTTGCATCTTTACGTGATGCGCTCCTCAGCTTGCCACAGCTTTGTCATGTGGTGCGAGAGGAGTTTCGCGATACACCAGCTATTCTAAAGCTACATCAGCCCTTAGATTTAGATCCACAACTTGCCGAATTGCTGAAGCGTGCCATTGCTGAAGAGCCTTCAACGATGGTGCGTGATGGTGGTGTGATTGCTGATGG
>JAAZGT010000271.1 GCA_012511095.1 Alcaligenaceae bacterium | reverse complement strand
TTTTTTTACGCTTGGGTCTCACATCCTTTGGTGGGCCAGTTGCCCACTTAGGTTACTTTCGTGATGAATTAATCGTACGACGTCGTTGGATGACAGAGCGTCAATATGCTGATTTACTCGCACTTTGTCATTTTTTACCTGGTCCCTCTAGCAGTCAGGTAGGTCTTGGCCTAGGAATATCACAAGCGGGCTACGCGGGTGCTTTTGCGGCATGGTTAGGCTTTACCATGCCCTCTGCTTTGGTACTAATCTTAATCGCTTTTGGTATTAGTTCAAATAGCGATATTATCCCAGCAACAGCCTTACATGGCCTCGCCATTGTAGCGGTGGCAGTGATTGCTCAGGCTGTTTGGGGAATGGCTCGTAATTTATGTCCTGACAAACCACGTCTAACCCTGATGGTGATTGTGACTTGCTTTTTGCTGTTATTTCCATCAGTCTGGGCGCAGGTAATTGCGATGCTGGCAGCTGCTGTAGCCGCTTGGTTTTTATTTAAACCCGAGGCCAACGAAGCAGATACTCCTCTTAACACGCCTATTAAACGTAGCCACGGTGTGCTGTGGTTAACACTATTTTTTATATTGTTATTTAGCTTACCGGTGTTAGCTAAACTCTTTCCTACGCAAGCTTTGGTGTTATTTGATTCTTTTTATAGAGCTGGATCCCTAGTCTTTGGTGGGGGCCACGTGGTCTTACCTTTACTACAAGCGGAGACAGTACCAAGTGGGTGGGTTAGCCAAGAAGTATTTTTAGGGGGATATGGTGCAACTCAGGCAATGCCCGGACCATTATTTACCTTTGCGGCTTTTTTAGGTGCCTCTATGAGCACCCCTTATGGTGCATTCATTACCGGTATGCTGTGCTTATTGGCAATTTTCTTACCTTCTTTTTTATTGGTGGTGGGTGCTTTGCCATTTTGGGAGGGATTACGCCATCAACGCCATATTAGAGCAGCCTTAATGGGCGTTAATGCGGCGGTGGTTGGTTTACTTTTAGCTGCTCTTTATAGTCACGCCTGGGTGGATGCCATTCAGTCATCAAAAGACTTTGCCTTAGCTCTAGTGGCACTCACCGCCTTAATGGTTTGGAAATTACCACCTTGGTTAGTGGTAATTGCCGGTGGTTTTAGCGCTTGGTTGTTATTTTAATGGGTTTTATTTAAATAGTTACAGGCCTGCTGCTCACCTAAGTCGCAGGACTTTTGAAAATAACTGGTTGCTTTATCAGAGTCTGCTTTTGTTCCTATGCCCTGAAGGTACATTTGCCCTACTTCATAAGCTGCGACGGCATGATTTTGATCCGCCGCCATACTAAAGAACTCAAAGGCGGCTGCATCATTTTGTTTAACACCATGTCCCTCAAGGTATAAAGTAGCTAATCGATATTGAGCCTCTGGGAAACCTGAGGTTGCTGCGTTGTTATACCATTTAACCGCTTGTTGAAGATTAATCGGCCCACCAATGCCTTTTTCCTCAATTTGACCAAGGTTATAAAGGGCTCGAGGGTAACCACGAGCAGCAGCTGAGCGAACTAATTCTCGACCCTTGGCGTAGTCTTGTGGCACCCCATGACCATTAATATAGAGCATACCTAAACCATTTTGAGCAATGGGATTTTCTCTTTCGACGCCACGTGAATACCATTTAGCGGCTTCCTCATAATTAATGGTGGTACCCTTACCCTCTTCGTACATCGAGGCAAGGAAATTTTGAGCCTCAGGTATGCCTTGTTCAGCAGAAAGCTTAAAGTATTTGAAAGACTCATTATCATTGACTGGGGTGCCTAGACCCTTTTGGTACATCACACCTAATAAGCCTTGAGCCTCAGCATCGCCCTGTTCTGCTGCTTTATGAAGCCATTTCGACGCTTCACTGTAGTTGTAATCGGCATTAGAGTCATTCATCAAATGAGCCCCAAGATTTCTTTGGGCTACCACATCGCCAGTCTCGGCTTGCTCATATAAGGAATCAGTGCGCTTTGAACTGGAATTAAAGGACACATAGTACATCAATCCCACGGCAAGGGCAATTAAGATAAAAAATCGCATATCAATTATTTTATAAAAGAGAAGCTGATAGTTTAGCCTTTATTTAGTCGCCTCAATGGCTTTAACACCAATCTTCTTAAGCAAGTCAGGAGTAATTTTTAAAGTAACACCACGACGACCACCATTAATATACAAATAGTCCATCTCAAAAATGCTACTTTCAGCATAAATAGGAATATTTGCTTTAATGCCAAAGGGTGAAGTTCCACCAAACTCATAGCCTGTCCATTTATGGGCTAATTCATAGGAGGCAGGGTTCACACTTTTTACTCCAAAGGTTTTACGAAGACCTTTGGTATCAATGCTTTGATCACCATGTTGCAGAATCATGTAACCCTTGCTGCGCTCATCAGTGAGGACAATGCTTTTAATGACTTGATGCACTGGTACACCTAAGAAGTCGGCCATGAACTCAGCCGTACCCTCGATTTCACCCGTGCATTCAAAGACCTCATAGGGGAGTTTTTGACGGTCGAGGAATAGGGTTGCGGGTGTTTTGATGGTGGTTTTTTTGGATTTTTTCATCGTATTGTTTTAAAACACATTGATTCGTACTATTTATTCAACTAGACAGATCCTTCAATTATAATCATTTCTAATATGACCGGCGCCTCTTCACGGATTTACTCTGTGTACGCGTCGGTTCTCTTTTATTCGCATTAAACATGCACTCAATCGCTCTGCCGATCTCGCAACAACCAAATAACCAACATACTAAAAGGCAACACAAAAAGCGTGGGGCTATAGTAGGGATGCAATTCCTCAAAACCAAAAATATTCACCCACACTGTATTGCTAGAAATAATAAATACCAGACTTCCTAAAAAACCAATTAAGAGTGAATAAAATGCCCCTTTTTCATTGAAACCTTTGAAGTAAAAACGGCAAAGCATGACAGGGAAATGAGCACTCGCTACCCACGCAAAGGCCAATCCAAATAAAAAGGCTAAATTCACCCCTTTAAAGAGATAGGCTAAACCCACACCCGCAAGGAATACTGCTACGACCGATAATCTTGCAATTAAGACATTGGCACTATATTTAGGCAGTAAAGTCGGTATTAAATCTTGGGTAATACTAGCACTCGCGGCCATGACTAAACCTGCGATAACTGCAAGTACCGTAATCAAGACTAAAAAGGCCAAAACCCACTGGAAGCCTGAACCACCGACTAATTTGGCGATGTGCAATAAAGCCATATTATTACCGCCCTCAAGCACCTGACCATTCAACAAGGTAAAGGCACCAAAACCAATCACCAGGTTGAGAGTAAAGAATAATGCAATTAAAAAAGTCGCACTAGCTGCAGAGTAAAGCGCTGCTTTTTCATCTTTAACCGTAAAGAAGCGCATCAAAATATGCGGTAATCCGAGTAGGCCTAATACTAAACCTAAAATCAAAGAAATCTGCTCAATGCCACGGCTAATCTTTGGGCTAGGCATCAAGGCTTTGAATTCCGATAAGGTGGCTGCGCGCTCAAAGAGAGTCGGCAAAGAAAAGTTAAATGATGAGAGCACTAAATAACTCATTATCCCTGCAAAAATAAAGAGTAATAAGGCCTTAACACTCTGCACTAGCGTGGTGGCTTTCATCCCACCAAATAGCACTAAGACACCAGTGAGTAAGCCCACGCTTAGGAGCGAGGTGCTGTAATTAATGTCAAAGAGCAACGACAAGAGCGTACCCGCCCCCATCAACTGCACCAGCAAGTAAAAAATTGAAATTAAAAGACTGCTGGATGCGCTAAGAATCTTTAGCCGCTTACTATCAAAACCACGATTAATTACATCTGAAAAGGTGAAAGCCTCTGTCTTGCGCAGCTTATCAGAGAAAAGGATAAGCAATAAAACCCATCCAATCATCGTCGCTACGGCGTAAAAAAGTGAATCCATGCCCTGTGCAAAATACATAGCAATGGAACCTAAAAAGGCTGCGGCAGAGAGATAATCACCAGTTAATGCTAAGGCGTTTTGAGTAGAACCAACGGAGCGACCCACTAAGAAATATTGTGCGGTGCTTTTATTATTTTGTGACATAATCTACGACTGCCCTTTTTACTTTTGATACATAATGACGTAAACAAGCGCCATCAACACCCCCCAAAACATCACTGCAACACCCCAGAAAATAGAGGATGGGATTGCCATCACGGCACTTGTTGCCAAGCTTTGAGGAACAAAAGCTAATAATAAATAATATAAACACATCGGCAACAAGGTCGCCAGGAGCAAGAACAGACGATAGCTCACAAGAATCTCCACTTTATTTTTAAAAGCACGGTATATTTTGGATGCTCAATGGCGGAAAGGCTTTTGAAGCCAAGACACCTCAAAACAGAAAGCACTAAGCGATTGAATATTAAAGGATTTTAGTTGTTTTTATAAAAACAAAACGATCAACAAATCGCGCGGGACACCCTCGGGACACCCAATAAAACATCCGAAACAAAGGCTTATTCTAGCAAATGCAGTCTTTATGGAATCAAAAATACGTGGGAAGTTTACGTAAAGGTTAAGTGAATTATATGGGGAGTTAAGATCTACTTTCTTATAGGTCCATTAAAATGTATTTATCTTCCTATAAATTGGAATAAATAACGATGCAGATGGTTGCAGCTAGCGGCATGTGTTTCTTCCCTGAACCCACTATGACGACAAAGGTTTGTTGCGTTGTTGTTGGTGCTCATGCTGTAGATGTGGTTCGTTCTTTTTTTGAGCAAATTATTACTGGTAGATTAGTTGAGACAAAAACAACAAAAACTATAGTTGTAGTATCTGAAATGTTGTGAGCAGAAAAAAACTGCAAATAAGTTGGCTTTAGTAGTGGACTTGGCTGTCCCTGTGGGTTTTTCTATAGCTGTTGGCGCACATAGGCTAGCACATATTCGAGTTGATAGAATAAAACTTGTTGAACATGAGGCTGTGATTGGTTCAAGACTTGGAAGTCACACTATTAGTAAGCACATTGGTAAATCGGAAAAATACCTTTTAGCAAGGATGGATAAGTATAAACGTCTTAAGACAGCAAGTACTTTTTATATCATTAAGATGGCTGAGGATGCTATCTCTGAAGCAGTACGTGTAAATAGATTTGTTATCGAACAGTGGGCTAAATCTGGTGTAAAACGGACTTTAGGGCTTGATTATGTAGCTTCCCCTAATGTCGGTTTTTATATTAATAGAGCTTCAAAGCAAGTTGTATACACTTACAACTTAGAGTTGTTTTTAAACCCATAAAATACAATGAAAAGGATTACTATATCTTAACTGCATTTCCAAATGGATGAGTATGATGAAACGCTTTGGGCTACTTTATAACTTAATGGCTGCTTATCTCAATCAGGATTATTATTTGATTTGTGGTTCTGAGGCGATAGAAGACGCTGTGACATACTATGTTTTAGAGGTAGATGCAGCAGATTTAATTGACTTATTAAGAGAGATAAATCACTTTGAGTCAGAGTTCTCCACTGATTTAGAGAGGGCTTTTGAAGAGGAGTTTTCACCTGATATTGACGTAGGGGGTGTGAGCAACTTTTTAA
>JAAZGT010000270.1 GCA_012511095.1 Alcaligenaceae bacterium | reverse complement strand
TCAAGCTCGGGTTTTGTTTCATTTGAGAAAGAACAAACTAAATTGGATTATTCATCTCAATATACTCTAATTCTAAGCTTGGGAATTGCTCTTTCATCACGCTCATCAAGCCCTGTACACCATAACGCTCAGTAGCATGATGGCCAGCCCCATAATAAGCCACACCATATTCTTGAGCCATATGAAACACGGACTCTGAGGCTTCACCCGTAATATAAGCATCAGCCCCAGCTAATACGGCCTCTTCGAACATACCTTGAGCACCGCCCGTGCACCAAGCGATAGTTTCAATCTTTTGCTCTGGGTCACCAACGAATAAGGGCTTTCTATCTAATGACTGCTCAATTACGTGAGCCAACTGCCCCGCTGTAGTAACATTTTCTGGTCTCTGCCCTAACCAAATTAGATCATCTCTACCAAAAGTGTGTGGTTTATTATCAACATAATTTACACGCAAGCCCAACACTTGCGCTAACATGGCATTATTGCCCCATTGTGGGTGAGCATCAAGCGGCAAGTGATATGCTATAAGATTAATATCATGCTTGATAAGCTTTGCCAGTCGCTGATATTTTGCATTTATGATACGTGGATCTTCATTTCTCCAAAACCATCCATGGTGCACGATAATAGCATCTGCTTGCTTCTCAATCGCCTGCTCTATAAAAGCTAGGCTTGCTGTTACACCAAATACCACCTTTTTAATCTCAGGCTTTCCCTGAACCTGTAGTCCGTTAGGTGCATAATCCTGAAATAATTGTGGCTGGAGTTGGCTATCTAACCACGTAATAAGTTGTTTGACTGTAATTTTATTCACGAGCGATTCCTACTTAATTTATGTACCGTTATTGGTTGATTTTCACACAAGCCGTTACCGTTGTTTTAGCGCTGATTTTTACGATTAGTACAATCAGGCCTGGTTGGATTGATCAGCAAATGGAAATCCATACGCAACCAACAGCCACCGTAAAAATTCAGCCCGAGGCAATTCAAAACAATAGCAATAAACCTCAAACGCCAATGACGGCAACAGTAACCGTGTTTACCTCTTATGCTGACGCAGTTAAATTGGCTGCGCCATCGGTTGTTAATATTTATACCACTAAACGTGTGACTTCGCCTCTTCGCGATCTTAATGATATTCCATCGTTAAGACCCTTTATTCAAGAGCAAAATGAGCGTCAACGACTTAGCGATCCTACTAGTCTTGGCTCAGGCGTTATTGCCTCTGATAAAGGCTACATCTTAACTAACTATCATGTTGTCGAGGCGGCTGACGCGATTGAAGTCTTACTTCACGACAATCGTCGTGCACCTGCCAAATTTATTGGCGCCGATCCTGACACTGACTTAGCTGTGCTACAAATCGATGCAGCTAATATTCAACCAATCAAAACTGACCCTAATCAAGCGTTAAATGTCGGTGATGTGGTCTTAGCCATTGGTAACCCTTTTGGGGTGGGTCAAACCACTACCATGGGTATTATTTCAGCTCTTGACCGCTCTGGCTTAGGGATTAATACATACGAAAATTTTATTCAAACTGATGCGGCGATTAACCCAGGCAATTCTGGTGGAGCGCTCATCAATGTCAATGGCAATCTCATTGGCATTAATACCGCCATCTACTCAGAATCTGGCGGCGCCGGTGGTTCATTAGGTATTGGTTTTGCAACCCCTGCCAGTACTGCCCTCAAGATCATGGATGAGATTATTGAAACTGGAAAGGTGTCTCGCGGTTGGTTAGGTGTTGAGCCACAAGATGTGACACCTGATCTTGCTAAGGCTTTTAATCTGCCGCAAGTTAGGGGCGTTATTATCGCTTCTATAGGCAAAGAAAGCCCAGCTGCTGCAACAGGCCTTGCGGTTGGCGATATTATTATAAAAATCAATGACAAGCAAGC
>JAAZGT010000037.1 GCA_012511095.1 Alcaligenaceae bacterium | reverse complement strand
TGATTTGTCCTGGCTTTGTATTAACGCCTTTAGTAGAAAATCAAATTCCAGAGCAAGCTAAGGAGTTAGGTATTAGCGAGGAGGATGTCGTCAAAGATGTCATGCTAAGAAACACGGTAAATCATGAGTTTACGACATTGGATGATGTCAGCTCGGCTGCTTTGTTTTTAGCAACATTCCCGAGTCATGCCTTAACTGGTCAATCAATTGTAGTGACTAACGGTTGGCATATGC
Source organism: Alcaligenaceae bacterium (assembly GCA_012511095.1). Lineage (GTDB taxonomy): Bacteria > Pseudomonadota > Gammaproteobacteria > Burkholderiales > Burkholderiaceae_B > Oligella. Next base: position 14,800 of record JAAZGT010000037.1, on the reverse strand, counting down.
ATTAATATTAATGACTTAATCACTGTTAATTACATTCTCAAGGGGTTTATCATGAAGCTTGGCGGAAGAAGACAGAGTACTAACGTAGAGGACCGTCGCGGTCAGCGAGCTCCAAGAGGGCGCGTAGGTGGGGGTATCCCTATTTTTCGTGGCGGTAAGATTAGCATGGGAGCTATAGTTATTGCTCTTATTGCTTGGTTGGCTTTTGGTGTAAACCCCTTACAGTTTTTAGGTGGTATGGATATTATAGAGACCGATCAGAGTAGTGTCTCTACTAGTGGTAGCACTGGTCAGTTAACTGATGCTGAGGGTGTTTTTGTGTCCCAAGTGCTCGGTACTACCGAGGATATTTGGGCAGAGCAATTTAGGCTCAATGGCTTAGGCGAATATAAAGAACCGCGTTTAGTGCTCTATAGTGGGGCCACCCGTACCGCTTGTGGTCTGGGTCAGGGGGCTATGGGGCCTTTTTATTGTCCTAGTGACTTTACTATTTATTTAGATTTATCGTTTTTCCGTGATACCGGTAGGCGTATGGGGGTGCGTGGTGAGTTTGCCCAGGGTTATGTGATTGCGCACGAGGTTGGGCACCACGTTCAGCGTATTACGGGTATTTTAGAGCAAACACAACGAGCACAGCAACGTGCTAGTCAGCGTGAGGCAAATCAAATTTCTGTATTAACCGAGTTGCAAGCGGATTGCTTAGCAGGTGTGTGGGCACATGAATTACAAAAGCAGGGTGATACCATCGATCAAAAAGACATTAAAGATGCGATGAATGCTGCTGCGGCTGTGGGTGATGATCGCATCCAACGAAATACTCAAGGCTATGCGGTGCCTGATTCATTTACACATGGTTCTTCTGAACAACGAGTGCGTTGGTTTAGTCGTGGCCTTAATACAGGGAGTTTAGAAGCCTGTAATACCTTCTCAGGTTAATTTCTTAATTAGTTTTATGGATATTGAAACAACACTTAGATTGATCACGATTTATGCCATTCCCGTGATTTTTGCGATCACCCTACATGAGGCTGCTCATGGTTATGTGGCTAAAATGTTTGGTGATAATACGGCCTATGTTTTAGGTCGAGTCAGCTTAAATCCAACACGGCATATTGACCCTCTAGGTACTATTATTTTTCCTTTGTTGACGATGTTTCTCGGGGGGATGCTATTTGGTTGGGCTAAACCAGTGCCCGTTAACCAAGGGCAATTAAGAGAGCCTAGACGTCACATGATCTGGGTGGTTCTGGCTGGTCCTGCTTCCAACTTCGTTATGGCCTTTATGTGGGCTATTTTGTTGCGAATTTTGTTGTCTATGGGGCAGACTGATGGGTTTTTGTGGCAAGTCTCAATGGCGGGTATACAAATCAATCTGATTTTAATGGTATTGAATTTGTTACCAATCCCCCCACTTGATGGTGGCCGAATCATTATGAATCTCGTGCCACTGGAGGTAGAGCGTATGTTAGCGCGAATTGAGCCTTATGGTATTTGGATTTTATTATTGTTATTGATGACCGGTACGCTACAGCCAGTGATTGGTAGTGGTGTTCAATTCTTTTATAATTTAATTCTTCAAATTGTCTTGTTTGGCCATTAATATTAGGCAACTGATTTGATGAATTACATTGTCGCTGGTTATGACGCAACTAAAAGTTCTAACATACAACATTCATAAAGGTAAGTCACCTTTAGGAACACGCCCTTCTTTTGCTCATTTAAAAAGTGCATTACAACGTGAAAATGCCGATTTAATCTTTTTACAAGAGGTGCAGGGGCGTAATGATTTAGAGGATGCTTTGCATAATCAACCAAGGCGTTTAGCGGATGCGCTTGGTATGTATGTGTGTTATGGGCGTAATGCAATTCGACGTAATACCGATCATGGTAATGTCTTGTTAAGTCGTTATCCCATTGTTTGTGATGATAACGAAGACATTTCAGACCATCGCTTAGAGCAACGTGGTGTTTTGCATGCTCAGGTTCAGGTGGGTGAGCGCATTGTGCACTGCTTTGTGGTGCATTTAGGGCTTTTTAAGAAAAGTCGTCAGCGCCAGACCGAAGCCATTGCTTCACGCATTAATCGTTTAGTAGATGATAATGAGCCCATTATTATTGCGGGTGATTTTAATGACTGGACTCAGCGTTTAAGTAGTGATTTGATGTCTATTTTACACTTAAAAGAGGTCTTTGAAGACGAGTCTAAGCGGGTTGATATGGAGTTTCCGGCTGTTAAGCTCAATTTTCAAAAGGGTTTAAATGAAATGTCCGAGATCTGGCAAAACCCCGAGCTTAAAAATAGTCTAGAGCGTTTGGGTAGTTATATGAAAACGGAGAGTTTTAAACGCTTAACTGAGGCTTTTTTCATTGAAAGGCGTTACTATAATCCGCGTACTTATCCTGCTTCTTTTCCTTGGTTGCGTTTAGATCGTATGTATCAGCGTGGTTTTGAAATTGATAAAACTGAGGTTCTTAAAGGCAAACCATGGACAAAAATCTCAGATCATCTTCCTTTAAGTGCTAAGCTTAACTTGTTAGATTAAGTGAGGCGGTATGGCAAAAAAAATACTCATTGTGCGTTCATCCTCTTTAGGGGATCTTATCTTTGTGTTGCCAGCAATTTCTGATATTGCTGCGCATTTCCCTGATGCCACCATTGATTGGGTGGTTGAGGAGTCGTTTGCAGAAATTCCTTCTTGGCATCCAGCGGTTAATCGTGTGATTACCTTGTCTCATCGCCGTTGGCGTAAGAGTTGGTGGAGCAAAGGGGTAAGGCGTGAGCGTGCTGAGTTTCGTAAAAAGCTCCGCGAGATTAAATACGATATCGTGCTAGATATGCAGGCCCTAATGAAATCGGTTTGGGTGGTGCGTCAAACTCGTGGTATGCGCCATGGTCTGGATTGGAATTCGGCTAGAGAGCGCTTAGCCTCATTGTTTTATCATAAACGTCATACCGTAGAGTTTTGGCAACCCGCGGTGATTCGTCAGCGTGAGTTGGCCGCCTTAGCCTTAGGCTATGAGTACGAGGGGCCGCCTAATTTTGGTTTACAGACCTTTACTGATGGGGTTGAGATTCAAGATTATGCGGTAATCATGCCTTCAGCTAGCCGCGATGATAAGCTGTGGCCCGAAGAGGATTGGCACGCGGCGCTCGATTTACTGGTAGAGCAGGGCTTAGAATTGCGCGTTTTAGCGGGTAATGCCAAAGAAGCCGAACGAGCTGCGGAATTAGTTAAAAAATACCCTAAGGTGCAGTTTTTAACCGGTTTACCACTTAAAGAGGTGGCGCATCAGTTAGCGGCTGCTCGTTTAATGATCGGTTTAGATAGTGGTTTAACCCATTTATCAGCTGCCTTAGGTCGACCCACCATTGGGATTTACTGTGCCTCAACCCCTGTACGTACGCCTTTAACTGGCACTGGCATGACCGCGAGTCTAGGCGATAGGGGTGTGCCGCCAAGTCGTGATGCAGTTATTTTAAAGTTAAAGCAAGCGCTTGGCTTGTCTCAAGAAGAAGGTGTAGAGGACCACTCTGTAGTGACACTATTTGATAGTCCGTCGGAGTCTTGATGAATCGTTTCATCTATACGGTTTTGCTCAAAACAGCATCGCCGCTCATATTTAAATTATTAGAGCGTAAGGCAAGGCGTGCTGGTGGGCAGTGGGACATACGCGCTCCAGAGCGCTTTGGTCAATATGCTAGTGCTGTTTTGAGTGATGACTTTCAGCGTCCGGTATGGGTGCATGCCGTTAGTTTGGGTGAAACGCGTGCCGCTCAACCATTGATACAGGCTTTATTAGATCAAAATCTACCCGTGCTCTTAACCCATATGACTGCAACGGGCCGAGAAGCAGGGGCATCTTTGTTTGAACCTTATATCGCATCGGGACAATTACGTCAGGCTTGGGTGCCCTATGACTTACCAAAGGCGGTACAAGGCTTTTTAAATTATTGGCAACCACGTTGTGGGATCTTAATCGAAAGGGAAATTTGGCCTAATTTGCTCGCAGCAGCAAAGCAACAGAGCATTCCCATGGTTGTGGTAAGTGCGCGTTTTTCAGAGTCCGCCTTAAAACAAGCCCGTTGGATGGGAAGTGCGGTAAAAGATGCCTTTTCTTCCTTAAAATTAGTGCTTGCTCAAACCCCAGAAGACCAAGAGCGTCTAGAGAGCTATGGCCTTAAGCAGGTTAAGCTTGTGGGCAATTTAAAATTTGAAGTAGCTGTTGCTGATGATTTGGTAGAAAAAGCGCAGGCGTTAAAAGAGCAATTGCAACGCCCGATTGTGGTGATTGCTAGTACCCGAGAGAGCGAAGAGCTCTTATTTATTGAGACTCTGAGCAGTCGTGTGTCTGAAAACGCAGAAAATCATCCCTTATATATTTTGGTGCCACGACATCCCCAGCGCTTTGAGGAAGTCGCAAAGGAATTAGATAAATCGGGCTTATCTTATTGTAGACGCTCAGCTCAGCCATCAATTGATGAGTTAAAGCAATGCCAGCTATTATTGGGCGATAGTCTAGGTGAGATGTTCTTTTATTATGGTTTGGCCGATGTGGCAATTATCGGTGGTAGTTTTGCCAATTTTGGTGGTCAAAATAATATCGAAGCAAGTGCAGTTGGTGTGCCGGTGATTGTAGGTCCGCACACAGATAATTTTAAACAAGCGGTCGAGGACTCAATTCTTGCTGGTGCCACGATGCGCTGCGATGATGCACCTGATGCCATTAACACCGCCGAGCAATTACTACACGATAAGCAGCAACGCGAGGCAATGAGCCAGGCTGCGCAGCAATGGTTGGCACAACACCGTGGGGCAACTAAGCGCACAATGGACTATATAGAGCCCTTTTTGCAGTAGACTATAGGGTTAGGCTTTCCTAACCTGTCAGAAAATATATGTTATGCCATTAATTACCTTACCGCCGTCCGCACAATTGGCGACGAAAATCAAACAAGAGTTACCTAGTTTTGCTGAGGTCCAATGGGTCGATCAGATTGATTCGACCAATACCCAATTAATTAATAGTGCTCGTCAACGCGAGCCTATACAAGCGCGTCCAAGTTTATTGGGGGCGCATCACCAAACCCGCGGTAAGGGGCGTGGTGGACGCAACTGGAAGGATTTAGACAAAACCACGTTGATGTTTTCTTGTGCCTTTGATGTGGAGATGCCAGCGACGCAGTTGCCGATGTTAGCGCCACTTTGCGGTATTGTGGTTTGTGAGCAGTTACGTCAATTGGTAGGCTCTCAAAACGAACATCGCTTGAGTATGAAATGGCCTAACGATATTTTATTCGATGGGGCTAAGCTATCGGGTTTATTAGTTGAAGCAGTCAGACCAACAGTAGGTCGTTTTTCAGCGCATCATCACGTGGTTGTTATTGGGATGGGTCTAAACTTATCGCATGCCAAGGCCTTGAGTGAGTCTTTGCAGCGGCCTGTTGCGGATTGGACCTCGGTACTCTCATCGTTAAAAGATCGAGAAAATAAAGCCGCTGAAAACGTCAGTAGCATGGTTGCTTTGATTGCCAATGCTTGGTATCAAGCTGTCTTACAGTATCAGTCCAGCGGTTTTGAGCCTTTTGTGGCGCGTCATGTCATGGTTGATGCCTTAAAAGAGCAAGTCGTTGATGTGCTTAATGGTCAAGAGATTATGTTTAGTGGCCTGGCCCAAGGTGTTGATAAAAACGCGTGTTTGCTTGTTAAAACTGAGGCGGGTGTTAAGCAAGTGATTTATGGCGATATCTCAATCCGCGCTGTTGATAATCAAGCTTAGCTTAAGGAAAATACAATGACAAACTGCTCCACGGCCGTGCTTTTAATTGATGCGGGAAATACCCGCGTTAAGTTTGCTCATTATGATGCGCTTAGTAGGTCTGCGGATAATCAGGGTTTGGGCTGTGATGCAAAGGTTAATAAGTTTATTTTGACTCACGATGAGTTGGGTGATTTGGCCGCGCAATTAGCTGCTTTTGAAAATAAACCCAAATTAGTGATTGGGGTTAATGTAGCAGGGCCTGCAGTTCAGGCAAAAATCATGGAGCAGATTGATTTGCATTGTGGTGTCGCAAATTATGAATATCATTGGCTCACCTCTCAACCCCAACTTTTGCACTTAAAAAATTCCTATGTTGACCATAGGCAATTAGGCTCAGACCGTTGGTTAGCCGTGTTGGGCGTTAGTGTGCATAAGTATGCGGCTCAACGGCCAGTGATGCTTATTAGCTTTGGTACGGCTACGACCGTTGATACAGTCTTTGAAAACACTTTTTTAGGTGGATTGATTTTCCCAGGTTTACAATTAATGGCTGACAGTGTGGCTCAGCGCACGGCTCAATTGCCTGCAATTAATTGGGAAAAGTCAACTTTGCCTGTGAAATTTCCGAGTTCAACCGCAGAAGCACTTGAAAGTGGCATGATTGGAGCCCAAACAGCGGCTGTGCTACGTCAGTGGTCCTTAGTGATTGAGCGTTGCCAGCAACAACCAGTGGTTTTTTATGCGGGTGGGGCAGCAGATTATGTGGTGCCTGAATTGTCGCGCCTTCTTACTGAGCAAGCGAAGCTGCATGGATTTGATACAATAGACCTATTCCCATTTGATGATCCCGCATTGGCGGGATTGTTGGTTTATGCCCAGCACTGCTTAGAGCAAAAATAAGTCATCAGCTTATATTTTCAATTAAGCACAAGAGCAATATGCGTACCCTAATCTTTATTCTTTTATTAGCCAATCTTGTGGTTTACGCCTTTGGTGCGGGTTGGTTAGGTTTCAAGCCGAGTGAGCTCAAAATTAGTTCGGGTTCGCCGCGTGTGGTTGAGTATAAGCCTCGGGATATACGTATTGAGCCACTGCCCTAGGTTTGTGGCCTTGGTTAAGCTATTTCCTATTTAAAACAATTCTATTTAACATGTCTCAAGAAAATAAGTTATATCAAGGTGCTGCAGGCGTCGTTGACGTGATGCTAGATTACCCAGAGATCGAGCCCAAGGGTTGGGCTGTTGTTTTGCATCCTCATCCTTTATACGAAGGTACCCGAGACAATAAGGTCGTCACTACGATATCGCGCTTATTAGTTCAGCAGGGTTATGTTGTGTTACGCCCTAATTTCAGGGGTGTGGGTAAGTCTGAGGGCGTTTTCGATGAGGCGGTCGGTGAGACTCAAGATATGTTGTTGGTGGTGCAGCAGTTTTTAGCTGAAAATCCACAATTTGCAGAGTTGCCGTGGCTGATTAGTGGTTTTTCCTTTGGCTCAGCAGTGGCAGCGCTATTGCACCAAGAGGTTGTGGATTTGATTGATCGTGGTGCAGAGCAGAGCGGTCTGACCGTGCCTTCGGCCTTGATCTTAGCAGGTGTGGGGGTGTGGCGCTTTAATTATAGAGAGCTTAGATTGCCTGAAAACACCTTTGTGATCCATGGTGGCGCAGACGAGGTGATTCCATTGGCCGATGCCTTTGAGTGGTTGGCCATGTATAGACAGCCAGTCACTGTTTTACCAAATGTAGGGCATTTCTTCCATGGGGCGTTGATTGAACTTCGTAAGCAATTAGAGCTCTATCTTAAGGGCCTAGACCTGATTTAGTTTTACAATAGCCAAATTATATATTTATAGCGGATTAGAGTAACAACGATGTTTAAAAGAATTCTTATTTTACTAGTGCTAGTTCTAGTGGGTGGTGGCGCATATCAATTATTTTCGGGTGAAAAAACCGATAAGGTTGATGGGCAAATTATTTTACAGCCTACACCAACAGAGCAAATTGAGCCTGTTAATGTGTCTTCGATTGTACCCACTACACCGGATACGCCAACGGTAGCGAGTTTTTCTAATCTTGCTTTGCCTGAGGTTGAGGCGCGTAGTTGGTTATTAATGGATGTAGATACAGGTCAAATTTTGGCGGAAAAAGATCCTGATATGCGTGTCGAGCCCGCTTCTCTTACTAAGTTAATGACTGCTAGTTTGGTCTTTGATGCCCTAGATAACAAGCGTATCTCCTTAGACCAAGAGGTGATTGTTACACCTGAAGCCCGTCAGGCAATTGGCTCTCGTATGTTTATTGAGGTCAATACACCGGTTAAGATCGGCGATTTAGTCCAGGGTATGGTGGTACAGTCAGGTAATGATGCCAGTATTTTGTTAGCTCAGACCGTGGCGGGTTCGGTTAATGTCTTTGTTGACCAAATGAATAAACGTGCTCGTGACTTTGGTATGCCTAATACGAGCTATGGTGACCCAACGGGTTTACCATCGGAGTATACCTACACCACAGCGCGTGATATGTCGGTGTTAGCGCAGCATATTATTTTGGATCACCCAGATCATTATCATTATTTTAGTCAGCTAGAGTATCGCTATAACAATATTAACCAGCATAACCGTAATGGTTTATTACGTAAAAACCTAGGTGTGGATGGTTTAAAAACAGGTCATACAAATTCGGCTGGCTATAGTTTAATTAGTACCGCAGTACGTGATGGTCGTCGTTTATTATCGGTGGTGATTGGTACCGAGAGTATTGCGAGTCGTGAGCGTGCTAACCAACAGTTGCTTGACTGGGGTTATGCTAATTTTGTCGACCGTGAGGTTGCTGCAGCTGGTCAAGAGGTTGTAGAACCACGTGTGTGGGAGGGGACGACCAAAACTGTTAAATTAGGTTCTCAAAATAAAGTGGCAGTAACTGTGCCACGTGGTCGTGAAGATCAGGTGCAGGCCATGACACAAATTACACAAAAACTAGTTGCTCCATTAGCAGTGGGTCAGCAGGTGGGTGTGGTGCAGTTTGTATTAGATGGCCATATTGTTAAGCAAGACCCTCTGGTTGTTATCGAAGAGGTTGAACAAGCGGGTTTATTTGGCCGTTTGTGGGATAAGTTAATGAGCTCCTTTTAAGAGCCAAAATAAAGCGAGTTATCAATGATTAGTGAGTTAATTCCAGGCATCACAGTAGATTCAGATGTCTATTTAAACGGTGATATTTTACCTTTAAGTGAGGCTAAGATTTCCGTCTTAGACCGTGGTTTTATTTTTGGTGATGGTATTTATGAGGTGGTGCCGGTTTATAACCGTAAGCCATTCCGTTTAGAGCAACACGTGGCGCGTTTGCTGCGTAGTTTAGATAAGATTTCTCTACATACGAGCAATACCGCCAAAGATTGGCAACAATTAATGACGATGATGGCCGAACGTGCCCCTTGGGATGATTCTCTAGTCTATTTACAAGTTACTCGCGGTGTTGCTAAGCGCGACCACCAGTTCCCTGGCCCTGAGGTTAAACCGACTATTTTCTTAATGACAGCACCTCGTATCGCACCTTCTGAGGATGAAATTACCAAGGGTTTACGCACAGTGAGCATGGAGGACATGCGCTGGCTACATTGCGATATTAAATCCGTGTCTTTATTAGGTAATGTTTTATCAAAACAATACGCGGTTGAGCGTGGCGTTGATGATGTGATTCAGTTCCGCGATGGTAATTTATCTGAGGCTTCTTCGGCCAATATTTGGGTGGTTAAAGATGGCACAGTAATGGCGCCGCCTAAAGATAATCTTGTCTTAGAGGGCGTACGTTACGGTCTGATTGAGGAGTTATGTCAGGCAGAGGGCATACCTTTTGAGTTAAGAGCCATTTCTAAAGAGGAAGTAGCCCAAGCCGATGAGCTGTTTTTATCCTCGGCTACCAAAGAGGTTTTACCAATTGTTGAGCTTGACAATCAGCCTATTGCAAATGGTGAAGTTGGCCCCATATATAAACAGTTGAAACAAGCTTATAACAAAGTGCTAGCTGCACTTTAATTAACGATATGAACGAAATACCTAAAGAAGAATCCTTAATCGAGTATCCGTGTGATTTCCCTATCAAGGTGATGAGTATTAATCACCCAGAAATCATTGAGTTATTGTGCCCTATTATTTTAGAGCATGACCCTAACTTCAATCACGAAACCATCGAGATCCGTCAGAGTAGCAAGGGGAATTATGTGGGTCTGACTGTGACCGTTTATGTTGAATCACGTGAGCAACTTGATAACATTTACCGTGCTTTGCATGGCCACGAATTAGTTAAGGCCGTGCTATAAGGTGCTTTGCCTTAGATGCTAAAGCTAATTAATTTTTATGATAAAAGTTAAGCAATTCGAGGGTTTATCTGAGTACGAGCCACTATTTGAAGCGATGAAGCAATTCACCGAGGCTCGTACAGATGATACGCTTGATGAAATTTGGCAAGTAGAGCATAAGGCGGTCTATACCTTGGGCCAAGCGGGTAAGCCTGAGCATATTCTAAATCCTAAGCAAATTCCTATTGTCCAGTGTAATCGTGGTGGTCAAGTGACTTACCATGGTCCTGGGCAAGTCGTGGTTTATCCCTTATTAAACTTACATCGCTATAAACTCTTTGTTAAGGAGTATGTCGAGAGTCTCGAAGACGCAATTATTGCGACCTTAGCGCATTTTGGTATTCCTAATGCCTGTCGCAAAGAAAAAGCACCGGGTGTTTATGTACCAATGGATGGTATTCCTGGCGATGGTTTAGCTAAAATCGCCGCGCTTGGGGTTAAAATTACTAAAGGCTGTACCTATCATGGCCTAGCTATTAATGTAGCCATGGATTTAGAGCCCTTTACAGGTATTAATCCTTGTGGTTACGAGGGCTTACGCACAATAGATATGCAAAGTCTGGGGGTAAAAGCGACGGTTGCTGAAGTTTCTGATAAAGTTGTACAAGAATTACAGAAAATATTCAGTGCAAAACTTGCCTTAACCACTCAAGGCACAGCCTAAACCAAATAATCACTCTAATTTAGAGGACAAAGCAGTGAGCAATCAGCTACAAAGTATAGAGAAAGACGTAGATTACGACGCAACTAAAAAACAAAAAGCTTTTGATAAAGTGTCGCGTATTCCAGTTAAGGTGGTACAAAGAGAGCCCCTTAAAAAGCCGTCTTGGATCCGCGTAAAAGCCGCACCAGCCAACTCGCAATTTAATCATATTAAAACGATTTTGCGCGAAAATAACATGGTGACGGTATGTGAAGAGGCTTCTTGCCCAAATATTGGTGAGTGTTTTGGTAAGGGTACTGCGACCTTTATGATCATGGGTGATAAGTGTACGCGCCGCTGTCCTTTCTGTGATGTCGGCCATGGTCGCCCTGATCCTTTAGATGAGCAAGAGCCAGCAAACTTAGCTGAGTCGATTGCATTAATGCGTTTAAGTTATGTGGTGATTACCTCGGTTGACCGTGATGACTTACTTGATGGTGGTGCACAGCATTTTGTGAACTGTATTAATGAGGTACGCGCTCGCTCACCTAAAACACAAGTTGAGGTGTTGGTGCCTGACTTCCGTGGTCGTCTAGAAAAAGCCCTAGATATTTTTGCAGATGGTTTACCTGATGTGATGAACCATAACTTAGAGACCATCCCTCGCTTATACCGCCAAGCGCGTCCGGGGGCGGATTATATGCATTCATTAAAGTTACTAAAAGACTTTAAGCGCATGTATCCAAGTATTCCTACCAAATCAGGCATTATGGTTGGTTTAGGCGAGACCAATGAAGAGATCTTAGAGGTGATGCGCGATATGCGTGAACACGATATTGATATGATTACTATCGGTCAGTATTTAGCGCCATCTGAGTATCACTTACCGGTAGAGCGCTATATGCACCCTGATGAGTTTGCTTGGCTCGAAGAGGAGGCTTATAAGATGGGCTTTAGTCATGCAGCAGTTGGTGCGATGGTTCGCTCTTCTTATCATGCGGATGAGCAGGCCAGTGAGGCTGGTGTCATCTAGCTCTTATCTATAAAGTTAAGATTAAACGCCCTATCAGTTGATAGGGCGCTTTTTTGTTTGAAACTAAGCTATTGAGTAACAGAAGTTACGTATTTGATAATAGCCTCTCTATCGTCTTCATCCATCTCCTCAAATGAGGGCATAGCCCCCATGCCTTCGAGCATTGTTCTTCGGATGCGTTCTGCATCTGGTTTTAATTCATCAAGATTTGGACCAATAGTTCCTGCAGCCTCAGCATCATTAAGGGTATGACAAATTGCACAAGCAATGGGTTGTGCTGAGCTAATAAACAATTCTTTACCACGCTCCAATTGTGCTTCATCTGCTATTGAAAAGGTACTAAAAAAAGAGAAAAAAAGAGCACCAAAAGCGATTAATATTTTATTCATACAAACTATTCTAAAAAATAATACAGGCAAAATGTTAAAAAACATTCGCCTGTATGATGTAAAAAATATGTGATTAAATAAAGGTTAACTCTATACTATGGTCGACCCAGCTATTGTTAAGGTACCCGCGGTTGTTTTCCATACGTTCCGCAGGTTGTGTGTCGCCATTTTTGTTGGTCGCACGACTAGCAAGTTTATAAGTTCCAGGTTCTAGTTCTACTGATAAGATGAATTGTCGCCAAGCATAAGGACCAAGATCCGGTCCAATAAATTCAGCTTTTTGCCAGCTTTCACCGCCATCTGTAGAAACTTCGATATCAGTGACGTCGGTTGTGCCACCCATAGCTAGTCCTTGGATTTGTATTTTACCTGCTTTGAGTTTTTCATCGGGATCGCCTGGGTAAGTGATCCATGATTTAACTGGCATAGTCCATACTGATTCGTGAGTCGGTGCGCCTTTCTCTCCCATGGGGGCGAGTCTATAGCCACTTTGTTGAATATTAGCGGCAGACTGTTCCACCGTGAAGGCTAAACGCTTGATGTATTTGATGTTGTTGACACCCGTGTAGCCTGGTACGACTAATCGTAATGGACCACCATGAGCTAAAGGGATTGGTTTACCGTTAATTTCCCAAGCTAGTAAAGCATTATCAATTGCCTCCAATGGCATTGAGCGTTCAACTTGAATAGTATTAGGGTCTAGTCCTTCTGGTATTGGCTCGCCTCCGGTGCCCGTCATGTATTTGGCGTTTTCATCCATGCCATTGACGTGTTCTAATAAAGTTTTGACGGGCACGCCAGTGAATATCACACATCCAGCAGCGCCAACAGTCCATTGCGTGCCACTAGGGTTTGATGGGAAATAAGCACGACCATTACCACTACACTGCAAAACCATGGCAACTGTGGTCACACCTAATTTTTTAAGTTCCTCAACCGATAAGGTTTGAGGATTTTTGACTCCGTCGATCTCTAAAGTCCATGCATCAGGGTCTTTAATAATATCCTCGCTTGGAGGAGCGATATTATTACGTACAAACAAACGGTCAAGAGGCGTAATAATACCGCTACCAAAAGCGGTGCGTTTGGTTTCCATGGTGTTAGCGCTATGGATAATTAAGCTTTCTGCATCTTTCCAGTCAGCATAAGCAGGTAAAGAGGGGCCATTTCCCTTGTCTCCTTGAGTTGCTGCTAATGCTTTGGCTGCGGGACTTAAACCACTAATTGCACCAACAGACGCCAAGCCTAAGACGCTTCCGCTCGTTGTGAGCAATCGGCGACGTGCTACGTTAATTGTTGTCATAAGGCACCTATATAAATTTAGTGATAATAATTACAAATAAAGTATAGCAATGCCATTAAATTTCTTATATCGGTAAATGCCCGAAAACATTAGTATTTCTGGAAATAATAAATTTGTATCAATTAGCTTAAATTGATGATTTGTCTCTTTTATATAACAATTAGCTATATAGATATGATAATTAATTCTTTTTAATTATAAGGCAGAGAGGCTATATTCTTTCTTACGTTCTTTCAAAACGTGCAAAGAACAAAAAATTATTTAGGAAGAATTATGAGATTCGGTAGAAAATTATTAGCATCAATTATTAAGCCAGCCTTAACCCTAACTATTGTTGCCTCAGCGGCAGTTAGTTTTTCTGCCCAGGCTCAAGATGGCCGTGGCGCGTTTTTAAACGTATCGTACGATGTGATGCGTGATTTCTATAAAGATTACAATCCTTTGTTCTTAAAAGAATATGCTGCCAAGCACGATGGTGCCAAATTAAATATTCAACAATCACATGCTGCTTCTTCTAAGCAAGCGCTCAGTGTTGCTAATGGCTTATTAGCCGATGTGGTGACCATGAACCAAAGCTCAGATATTCAATTACTAGTGGATAAAGGCTTAATTGAAGCCGATTGGGAGCAAGAGTTTCCTGATAATGCGGTGCCATTTACTAGCTTAACGGTTATTTTAGTGCGCAAAGGCAATCCTAAAAATATTCAAGATTGGTCTGATTTAACTAAAGACGGTGTTGAGACAGTGATTGCTAACCCTAAAATTACTGGTAATGGCCGTTACGCTTTCTTAGCGTTTTATGGTGCTGCGCTTAAAGAGCATAATAATGACCAAGAAAAGGCCAAAGACTTAGCACGCGGTATTTTGAAAAATGTACCTATTTTAGAAAATGGCGGTCGTGCAGCAACTACCACCTTTATTCAACGTGGTATTGGTGATGCGCTCTTAACCTTTGAAAACGAAGCGCACATGGCTGCTAATGAATTCGGTAAGGACCAGTTCGAGGTGATTTATCCAAAATACTCAATTAAAGCGGAAAGCCCAGTGGCCATCGTTGATACTGTGGTCAAGCGTAAAAAATCAGAGGATGTTGCTAAGGAGTACTTAGATTACTTATGGAGTGAGCCAGCCCAAGAGTTAGCCGCTTCTTTATACCTACGTCCTAGCAATCAAGACGTCTTAAAGAAATACACTGAGCGTTTCCCTGAGGTAGAGACTTTCCGCGCCACTGAAACCTTTGGTGATTGGCCAGAAATCATGAAGACTTTCTTTGCTGATGGTGGCATCTTTGATGATGTTAATAAGCGCTAATCAGT
>JAAZGT010000269.1 GCA_012511095.1 Alcaligenaceae bacterium | reverse complement strand
TTTTCAAACTCTCTTTTAACCACATTAGCGACACTTTGAGCTACAACCCAAGAGGTTTTAGGGTTATCTGGTGATGGGGTATTACTTAGTTGTAAGCGCATTTCACCGTATTGGCTATTAACCAAAACATGATGTTGATTTTCATGTAGAGCAGGGTCTACCACAACCACGACACGGGTGTTTTTCATACCGACACCGGCGAGCGCTAGGGTAGCAGCAACATTAAGATTTTGTGGATAACGTTGTGCTGCTTCCTCGGCAGAGCCCTCAAATAAAGTAAAAGGCTCTTTAATATCAGCAGGGTTTAAGCCTAAGGCCTCGAGTTCGGGTAGCCACGCACTGACCGGTTTGCGTGATTCGTAGGTTACTTGTAGGTCCTCAGCATTTTTAATGGATTCTAGGTAATCAAGACCAGCCACCGCACCAGCAGGTAATAAAATCCGCGTATTAAATTGGGTGGCGATCTTTAGTAGCTCGGAATATAAGTTGCTATCTACTAAGGCGCCGATGGAGGTGATTAAAACGTCCGCTCCCGAGCTTAAACAGGCAGGCACGTATTGAGCAACCGCCTCTTGGCCCGCCGCCTCAATGATTAAATCAGCCTTAAACCCCCATAGTTCCTCAGGGTGTTTAACCACCTTGGCAAAGCTGGGCAAATCTCTTTCCTCGGCCTCGCTTAAGGCAGAGCGTTTTAGTATAAGCACCTCAACTCCATGTTGAGTTAATAAGGGGGTCAGTGCTTTTAACACATCCTTGGCGACGGCACCATAACCAATGAGGGCAAGACGTTGAATCATGTTGAAGGCTCCTTGTACTTATAGGCAACGGTTGTTGCCTAATAATTAAATAGAAGCGAAGTTGCGTTCTAAGTAATCAATAATGTCATTAGACTCATACATCCACTGTACCGTGCCGTCATCATTTTCGATGCGTAAACAAGGCACAGTACGCTTACCGCCACCACTGATCAACTCTTGCTCAGCCGCTGGGTCTTTATTAACGTCACGTAACTGAATCGGTAGATTAAGTTTGTGCATGGTGCGACGTACTTTAATACAGAATGGGCAGCCATGAAACTGGTAGAGCGTCATTTTAGCGGCACGGGCATTGACCTCGGCTTGTGCTTCTTCGCTGCGCTTCATCTTGGCAGGACGGGTCAGTGAGTCAACGGTGGCAATGATGCAACCTAAACCATTTCTTAAAGCTTTTACTAACATCTATTATTTCCTTTTAAATTATTTAATCGATTACACGAGCGTTATTTAGGGTGTTATTAGGATTAATCAATTGACGGATTTGCTCCATTAACTGTAATTCCTCGGTGCTGCGACTATAGTGTAAAAACGGCTTTTTAATGACGCCAATACCATGTTCGGCAGTCACGCTACCGTCATAGCGCTCAACAATTTTGTAGACTAACTCCTCAACCGGAATATAGTCTTCAACGCGCATTCTAGCGGTGGTTAGGTGTAGGTTACCATCACCTAAATGACCAAAGAGTTGGCACTCAATACTTGGGTAGGCTTCAGCAATTGCTGCTTCAACCTCTTCAATAAAGCTTGGCATATCCTTGAGCGGAATACCAATATCAAAAGCAAGGTAGGGCGCGCGAGCTCGCATTGATTCGGCGGCCGCATCGCGCAAGACCCATAAGCCCTGAGCCTGAGCAATGTTTTGGGGAATAATGGCATCGTCCGCTAGGCCTTTCTCAATGGTTTGCTCTAAAAAGCTATGGAAATTAGCTTCTAGCTGCTCATCATCGGCGCCCTCGATTTCAATTAAGACATAGTGCTCGTATTCGCCACCAAAAGGTATTTCACTCTCGCTGACCTCTGCGGCAACGGTAATATAGTTTTTCCACATGACTTCAAAACTTGATAGTTGTGGCATCGAAGCACGCGCAAACTTTAATAAGTCAGTAATCTGCGCAAAGGTGTTAGTTGCTAATAGAGCGGAGTAGCGACGTTGTGGTTTTGGAAAGAGGCGCAACATCACTTTAGTAATAATGCCGTAACGACCCTCAGTGCCTATAAAAAGATGCTTTAAGTCTAAACCAGTATTATTTTTAATGAGACGACGAAGCATATTAAGTACGGTGCCATCAGGCAGTACCGCCTCAATACCCATCACGAGTTCACGTGTGGTGCCATAGCGTAAAACACGATTGCCACCAGCGTTAGTACTGACATTGCCCCCAATGCGACAGCTACCGCGAGCACCAAGATCAAGTGGAAAGTACCAGTCTTTGGCCTCAACTAATTGGCATAACTCCTCTAGTACCATGCCTGCCTCAACACAAACTGTACCACCGACCTCATCAAAATCGACGAGTTGATTCATCTGCCCCAGATTGATGATGACCTCACCATCTTGTACTGTGGCGCCACCCGCTAGACCAGTAAGACCGCCTTGGACCACAGCTTTAATGCCGTACTCATTACAAGCGCGCATAATCGCAGCTACTTGCTCGGTGGTTTTAGGACGAAAAGCGGCTAATGGTCTGCCAGGTTCAACATCAGTGAAATCACATAAATATTGAGCATAGAGGCTTTCATCGGTGATGGGTTGAAGGGTAGCGGTTGCTTGAAGAAATTGTTCCTGTGGTGACATCAGCAAGTCCTTTGAATTAATTATCTTTAATGAAAATCATTTTACCGAGTTCAATGGGCAAGTAAAGAAAACAGCTGATTTTGTCAGTCTATTTATGCAGTTTAAAGTTTTTTCAGGCGTTTTGGATGTTTTGACAGGCTTGATCTATATCAACTCTTTTTTTGTTTCTCCGTAAAAACCCCTAAAACTAGATGGTTTCATCTATTGAGAGGTAAAAACTTCCAATAGGCAAACAATAAGCCCATAACTAGAATGGGTATATAAATTAAAGGAGTTTAAATATGAATACTCACATCGACTGTAAACACCAAGTCCAAAAGACACGCCGTACCTTTTTAAAGGGTATCCCTGTGGTGACGGCTGGTGCAGTTGCAATGCCTACTGTGGCTAAAGCGTCGACTCCTGATGATGCGAGCAAATACTGGGCCATGTTAATTGACGTGCGTCGTTGTATCGGTTGTCAGGCCTGCACCATGACTTGTATTCAAGAAAATGCTGTACC
>JAAZGT010000036.1 GCA_012511095.1 Alcaligenaceae bacterium | reverse complement strand
GGAAGTTGCTCTGGTATATAAGGTTTTACAGTCATAATGATTTCTACTATCAAGCATAAAATACTGATTCAGTTTATCATTGAAATAAATTTGTGAATAGTTTTTTGTTTTTTACTGTACACAAAATAATTTATGTACTGCCCACAAGTCACAAATAAATTAGGAACTTATTCTAATACTAGCAATCAGAACACTGTAAAAACAATAGTGAAATCTATTCAAGACAAACCAAAAGTTTATAAACCCTTGATTTTATTGGTGCCTAGGGCGGGACTTGAACCCGCACGCATTACTGCGGGGGATTTTGAATCCCCTGTGTCTACCAATTCCACCACCCAGGCAATTTGAAATATGAGAAGTGAAGAAAAGAATTATATTCCTTTTTTATTTAAATCGCTACAAAAATTTTTTACTATTTACAACATTACTAAGCATCAAATCATTGTATAAAATAGCCCTAATTTCGCATTTTATTTTTATGTATTGATTAAAAGCCCCTCAACCTCATATATATCTCGTCTTGATGACCTGTAAAATGACGTCCAACTTATAACTACAGCTTATAACTACATATTAATTATTTATTAAGGATTTATTTAATGCCTACTCATGTCACTCCTATTGAAGCATTAGCAAAGGCGCTAGTGACTCAATTTCACCCAAGAATGTTGATGGCAGTCTTAATGCCATTTGGCGTGACTGTACTGAGTTTAGTTTTACTGCTTATTGTGGCTTGGGGGCCGTTAGATCAGTGGTTTATTACAAGTGCCAATAAATGGGGCTGGTTTAACTACATTACCTCGCTATGGGGCATGACCACGGTCAGTGATTGGTTAAGTGGTTTTATTGCTTTTGTGGCTTTGTCTGCAATTAGTTTGGTGATCGGTCTTTCGGTCGCGGCTGTTGCAGTGACGCCAATAGCTGTAAATTTACTCGGCCAAACACAATACAAAGATTTAGAAAAACGCGGAAAATTTATTGACTCACACAGCATCTTTAATGCGATTAAAGTGGGGGTGATTTTTGTGGTGGGCTGGTTACTCACCTTGCCTTTATGGTTACTGCCTTTTGCCTCAATTGTGTTAAGCGTTTTTTGGACAGCCTATGCTTTTTCACAGATTGCCAAGGTTGATGGTATTACCGAACATGCCTCATTAGCTGAGCGCGCTTATATTTTAAAAAAATACAATCGTGGTTTCTGGGTTATTGGCATCGTCTGTGGCTTAATCTGTTTAATACCATTTATGGGCTTAGTGATGCCCGTCTATGCCATTTTGGCCTGTACTCATTATGGATTAAGTGCCCTCAGAGAGCTACGTCACAAACCCATTGAGGTTGATGCACAGTTTAAAGGTGAAACTAACTCTGTGATTCAATTACCGGAAAAGTAATCGCAATTAAATTGAATTGGGTCTGTTGAATATAACAGACCCTTTTTTATGCCTTCGTGCCTTCCCAAGTAGGCGCATCGACATGAATGTCAAAAATCTCAAGCAATCGCGCATTGGTATGAGCCACCATTTCTTCGATAGATTTGGGATGGTGGTAAAAGGCGGGAAGTGGCGGGTAGATAATGCCACCCATTTCGGTCACTGCGGCCATATTACGTAAATGTGCTAGGTTAAACGGTGTTTCACGCACCACTAACACGAGTTTACGACGCTCTTTGAGATGCACATCGGCTGTACGAGTAATGAGGTTATCAGACAGCCCAATAGCGCATGAGGCCAAGGTATGCATGGTGCAAGGCAATACAATCATGCCATCGGTTTTAAAACCGCCACTGGCTAGGGTTGCACCGATATCTTTAAAGTTATAGCTGTAATCAGCCAAGGCATAGAGATCATGACGATCCATACCCATTTCATATTTTAAATTAACAACACCAGAGGAAGAGACCACTAAATGAGTTTCTACCTCTGGCATTTGTTGGAGTGTTTGTAACATACGGACTGCATAAATTGCACCCGTTGCCCCTGTCACTCCAATCACTAAACGCTTTTTCATTGAATTAGTCAGAAGTTGCGCCAGCCTCATCAAGAATGGTTTTAAGCTCACCGCTAGTTTGCATTTCTTCCATGATATCTGAACCACCAATGAACTCACCCTTAACATAGAGCTGAGGAATAGTCGGCCAGTTTGAGTAAACCTTAATCTCTTCGCGAACTTCGGCGTCATCAAGAACGTTAATCGTAACTAATTTACGAACACCTAAGTCACGTAAAATGCTAACGGCTTTACCAGAGAAACCACACTGAGGGAACTGAGCAGAACCCTTCATAAATAAAACAACTGGGTGCTCTTTAACGGTTTCATCGATAAAGGTACGAACATCTGTACTCATAGTTTTTCCTTAATAAATATTCTTTGCTAAATTAAAAGCGGCGCGCCAACAAGCAACGACCTAAATTTATAAATAACGCTTTATTTTAGCTTAATTAATCTTGGTCATGAAATATAAGCCCGAATTTTATAGGTCTTATAACAAGCCGCCAGAAATTCGTTCAATCCCAGCCAAATCTTTTAAGCTACCAACCTCTTGAAAAGCGTGTTTTTCTAAACACTCCCTAATAGCGACTGCTTGATCCCAACCATGTTCCATCCACAGTGCGGCTTGATCCGAACGTTTTAAATAGTGAGGTGCCTCAGCAATTAAACGCCTAATTAAAGTCAAGCCATCAGCATAATCCGTCAAAGCCATCTCAGGCTCAAAACGCACATCGCCCTGCCCTAAATGCTCATCCTCTTTATGAATATAGGGAGGATTAGAAAGGATTAAATCAAACTGGTCGACTGTGGGTTTTAATGCGGAGAACAAATCACTTTGAAGCCACTCTACCTCAACCTTAAGATTTCTGGCATTTTCTTGTGCAATTTCTAGAGCTTCAGCACTTAAGTCTAGTGCCACTACCTCAGCTGCTGGAAAATAGTGCTTAATACTTATAGCAATAATGCCGCTACCAGTACCAATATCCAATACTCGAGGTTGTTTAACACCCTTTTCTTTTAATCTTTCTAAGAAATCGAGTGCCGTTTCAACTAATAGCTCCGTTTCTGGACGTGGAATTAAGACCGCTGGGCTGACCTTAAAGTTCAAACCCATAAACTCGCGACGGCCCACGATATAAGCCATCGGCTCACCTGCTAAACGACGCTCAAACAAGGCTTGGAGTCGCTCTTTTTCTGCCTGATCTAACACATGATCATCATGAGTAATAAACCAAGCCCGTGGTTTATCAAAAACATACTCCAACAGCATTCTTCGTTCTAGCATAGGTAGCTGTTGAAGCATTAATACGTCTTTGATCGTATGGCACTGATTGAGCAATTACTCCTCACTTAGCTGAGCTAACAATTCTGCTTGACGCTCGGCCATTAAAGCGCTGGTTAATTCCTCTAAACCACCATCCATAATTTGCTGTAACTTATAGAGGGTTAGGTTGATACGGTGGTCGGTTACGCGACCTTGTGGGTAGTTATAAGTACGGATACGCTCAGAGCGGTCACCTGTACCTACTAAGCTCTTACGCTCAGCGGCTTCGGCAGCCTCTCTTTCTTGGCGTTGAACGTCATTAATTCGTGCTGCTAAAACACTCATCGCTTGGGCGCGGTTTTTATGCTGAGAACGGTCGTCCTGACATTCGGCCACAATACCAGTTGGAATGTGGGTAATACGTACTGCAGAGTCAGTTTTGTTTACGTGCTGACCACCCGCACCACTGGCGCGGAAAGTATCAATGCGTAAATCAGCTGGATTTAATACAATCTCTGACAGCTCGTCGGCTTCTGGAATAATTGCAACAGTACAAGCTGAGGTATGCACACGGCCTTGAGACTCGGTTTCAGGTACGCGCTGCACACGGTGTGCACCTGATTCGTATTTTAAACGGCCATAAGCGCCATCACCATCAATACGCGCAATTACCTCACGGTAGCCACCTAATTCTGAAGGAGCTTCGGAAATCATTTCGACACGCCAGCCCATTTCCTCGGCATAACGCGTATACATTCTTAATAAATCACCTGAGAAAAGCGCACTTTCATCACCACCCGTACCTGCACGAATTTCTAAGAAAACACTACGAGCATCGTCAGGGTCTTTTGGTAGTAATTCGATTTGAAGCGCGTCTTCTAGTTCTTCGAGTTTATCCTTAAGAAGATGATATTCCTCTTCGCCCATTTCCTTGAGCTCAGGGTCTTTCATCATTTCTTGGGCCGCAGACATATCCTCTTCTGCAGCAACATAGTCATTAAATAGTTGCACTACAGGATCAATTTCAGCACGCTCACGTGAGAGTTTAGTGAAATTATCCATATCATTAACAGCATCTGGTTCAGACAGCATCGCATCCACCTCGACCAAACGGTGGGCTAGTTGCTCTAAGCGAGAACGCATTGAGTCTTTCATAATTAAATTTTCTAAAAAAGGAAGGAGTTTGTAAATTGAGATTAAGTATAAAGGCACCCAAGCAAAAAGATAGTGCTGGGTGCCCGGAATGAGATGAACAGCTTAGCTAATGCTCACGCTCTTGGAATGGGAACAATTGTGGAACGACGTCAAGTAACTCTTGACGCTCTGAACCTTCGGAACGATTAAGACGAGACATTGGAGCATGCAAGTACTTCTGAGTTAGGTTACGAGCTAAATACTCTAAAACCTCATCAGGATCCTCGCCACGCGCTAAAAGACGTCGTGCTTTGACTAACTCAGCTTGACGTAAGGCCTCGGCCTGGACATTAAGCTCTTGAATCATTGGCACCACAACGCGACGTGACTCCATCCACTGCATGAAGTTTAAAACGCGCGCATCAATAATCGCCTCGGCCTGACCAACGGCTTGTTGACGAGACTCTTGGCCCATTTGAACATAACGACCAAGATCATCAACCGTATATAAATAGACGTTGTCTAAGTCTGCAACCTCTGCCTCAACATCACGAGGTACAGCTAAGTCAACCATCACCACTGGCTTAGAACGACGCTTACGACTAACGCTTTGTACCATGCCCAAACCTAAAATAGGTAAGGCAGAAGCAGTACAGGACACCACCACATCAAACTTATGCAGATGCTCTGGCATCTCGGCAAGTTTCATCGTCTGACCACCAAAACGCGAAGCTAATAGCTCACCGCGCTCTGGTGTACGGTTTGCAATCGTAATAGAACGAGGGTTAGCACCAGCAAAATGTGCGGCACAAAGCTCGATCATTTCGCCTGCACCAATAAATAGTACATTGTTATTTTTTAGATCACCAAACACTCGCTCTGATAAACGCACCGCTGCGGCAGCAAATGAAATTGACTGCGCACCAATAGCGGTATTTGTACGAACCTCTTTAGCGACTGAGAATGTTCTTTGGAATAATTGATGCAGGGTAGAACCAAGGGTCCCCGCCTCATCGGCAGCGCGCACTGCAGTTTTTAACTGACCGAGGATTTGCGCCTCGCCTAAAATCATAGAATCCAAACCACTCGCTACGCGGAAAGCATGACGCACCGCCTGCTCTTGATCCAATTGATAAATATAGGGTCTTAACTCATCATCTCTGAGTGAGTTGAACTCAGCTAACCAAGCTGGAATATCTTCAGCGACAGAACGGTCTGCCGCACAGTAAATTTCTGTGCGGTTACAGGTAGAAAGTATCGTAGCCTCTTTGACCGAGTTGCCAAAGATAGAGCGTAAGCCATGCAATGCCGGCAAAACGAGGTCGCCAGCCATCGACACTCGCTCTCGCACATCAACGGGAGCAGAGTGATGATTTACACCAAATGTTAAAACACCTGTGGACATATACACTCAAAAAATCTATGGAATAATCCGATTAAATCACTGCCAAATAAAATAAGCTTGTAAGTCTTTAGTTTAAAAAGAGAAAACTTAAACACAGCGATCAATAATATCCCTTTATTATAAGCTTCTTAGGCTTATTTAACAAATTGAAAAGCTTAAAGTCGACGATATAAATTAATTATTAAACGCTCTATATGAGAAAAATCAATTGAATACCCAAAATTAACGTGATTAGGGTCGTAATTAATTAACTATTTGAGAGGAAAAAGCCACTAAATTTAATAGTTGTTGCAAAAAAGCTACTATTTAAGCACTTTTAAGGTGTTTTTTAAGTGTTTTAAAATATTTTCTAATCCCCTCTTCCTTTTTTAAAAAAATGTGTATATAATAATTTCTTTATCGGCCAGGTAGCTCAGTCGGTAGAGCAGAGGATTGAAAATCCTTGTGTCGGGAGTTCGATTCTCCCCCAGGCCACCAAAATTTAAAGGGTCACTTATTAATTTAAGTGATCCTTTTTTGTTTTTTACAATCTTTAACCATCCACCCCCTCCAAAAAACTGTAATCACTGGTTGATAAACATAAGCCCATAGTTCCGCTGCAAGTTCGTGCCATCTACTATGGCAATGATATTTATTTCCAATATCGTTGGTCAACCAAACCACCTCACTACTGCATGACTCCAAAGCTTATAAAAATAGGCAGTGCCTAAGATACAGTAGAGCCGTACCAAGCAGTAAGCCCCATAGTTTACATAAGGAATGTTTTACTATTAGCACTGCTTTTCTCGGTTTAAGCGGTAGAAAAGGCTCAGCAAACTAATTAAATAAAACCTTTACTATAAAGACAAGAGCGTCGATTGCAAAATCACTCGACGCTCTTGTCTTTATTAGAGTCTTTAGCATGGTAAATACTATGTAGTGTTGCAATAACTTTAGCGTATGATGAAGTATGCACTACCTCAAAATATCTCCCTTTTTTAGTAATGGAGAATCCCATGAATATTGTGTTCAAACCCCAATTACTGCTGAAAACTCTTCTTTCAGTCGCTTTAGCTCTCTTTGTCACAAGCAGTCATGCAGAAAACGATAAAAGTAAAAAGACCACAAGCCTGCATGAGGTTATGGAAACGCTAGGCCATCATATGGAAAAAGTAACGGCTGCAATTTCTAGGGAAGACTGGGAGCTAGTCGCTGAATTAGCACCAAAAATTGCGCACCACCCTGAACCCGAAAAGTCGGAAAAAATGGAAATTTTAGCTTGGCTTGGCACCGATGCGGGTAAATTTCGTGGCTTCGATTTAGAGGTTAAACAACATGCCACTGCCATGGGTGAAGCAGCCAAAGAAGGTGATGGTTTGAAAGTCATCGAATCTTTTTCAAAAACCCAACAAAGCTGTTTTGCTTGCCACCAGATGTTCCGTAAGCCATTTGTAGAGCGTTTCTACGAAAAAGACTAAAGCAAATAATAAAGCGGCCTCATCTAAGCCGCTTATAAATAAAATCTAATCACTCATTGCATCAACTGAACCTTGACGCTGTCTGCGCTTTCTAAGTTCGGCAAAGGAATCGTCATAACGATTTTCGGCAGCACCATAATCACCACCAAAATTACCTCGTAGCCCCAAGCCTGAACCGAATCCGCCAGCGCCAGACAAACCGCTACCACCTGTAATATTAGCTCTTTTACTTAGCCCCTGAGATGGCTGCGCCTGTGCTGCAAAGGCCAAAGAACAAGCAGCAATAAAGGTAGCTGCCAGCGCTTTTTTCGATTTCATTAAGACTCTCCTTAAAACAGTTCCGCGTGAGCAGGCTGTATTGATTTTTTAGAATAAGTATAGCCTATCGATAGTTGTCGCACTATCAATCGAATGATGAAATATAAGCCAATAAAGGTGTTAAAAAATTAAGGCGAGCTCTCACAGTGCTAAAACCAGAAGAACTCACCTCTTAGTTTAAATACAATACTTTAATTAAAAATATCGTAAAGAATATCGGCAATCAAATTGGTTGCCGCGGCTACTAAGATCAAATCCGAACCCACTCGAATCCACTCATAGCCTTCATGCCTAGGCAAACGGCCTCTAAGTGAATTAGGTATGGCTTTCTTGGCAATGCCTGGAGGCAAAGGTTTACCTCTGGCTAAATTCTTACGAATACCTGGGGGCAAGCTAGAATAACCACTTAAACCGTAATCAGAAGCATATTGTCGCGCCAATGCTGCGGTAATGCCTGCATAAACTAAACCTCCAACCACATCACCAGAACGTAGATTGCCTCGGCGATCTCTACGGTCATCAAAGTAATCACGATAACGGCCACGATCATCATAGCGACGATCATAATCATCACGTTTTTTAGATGCGCGATTGCGGTCTTCATAACGACGCTCTGAACCATCATGGTAATTAGGCGAACGGTCACGACCACCCCTAGAATCATCGTTGAAATTACTACGCTTTTCTGGCTTGGCGTTATTACCTTTGCCGGGGTTGCCTTTGCCGTTATTACCAGGATTACCCTTTGCTTTGTTTGGATTACCTTGACCCTGTTTAGCTGCATTATTGCCAGGACCCTTGCCTTCAGGTGGTGCGGCTTGCGCACTAAACGCTAGGGAACAAGCTGCGATTAAAGAGGCAGCTAGAGCGATTTTTGGTTTCATCATGAATCTCCTTTTTAATAGAACAGCATCAACATATTGCCTATCCTATTTAAAATAACAATCCGCTCGCTTTTTTTATTTTAAATGCGAATTAAACTCGTACTAATACGACTAAGACAAGATTGGATTTACTTAAAAAGAGTATATCTTATAAACACAATAAAACAGTTACAGGAGGTATCGATTTATTAGCAAGAACTTAAATTTATCAAAGCTGTAGCGAAACTTAACAACACGCAAAAAAAAGTCTCTCTACACGCTACAGAATATCAAGTTTAAAATGATAAAATAATACGGCACGACTCTTGAATTTTATCTTAGGATTTCTTTTTTATGACCAACCGCGTAGCAGAAGATACTGCTAAACACGCTTCCACCACCAAATGGCACACACTTTCTGCCACCGAAGTGGAGCAAAAACTAAACAGCCCAAAAGGGGGTTTAAGTCAAAAAGAAGCGCATTTGCGTCTAAAAAAATATGGACTTAATCGCTTAGCACCACCCAAAAAGCGTGGTCCCTTAATGCGATTTTTACTGCAATTTCATAACCTTTTACTCTATGTGATGATGGGAGCCGCTGTGATTACGGCCGCTTTAGGGTTTTGGATTGATACTGGCGTCCTAATGTTCGCCGTGGTGCTTAATGCCATCATTGGTTTTATTCAAGATGGCAAAGCCGAATCTGCTTTAGATGCCATTCGCAACATGTTATCGCCCCATGCTAGGGTGATCCGCGAGGGTCGACATCAAAACATTGATGCTGCCGAATTAGTACCCGGCGATCTAGTCGCTCTCGTCTCGGGTGATAAAGTGCCCGCCGATCTACGCTTAATTAATGCACGTAACTTTCGTGTTGATGAATCTGCCCTAACGGGCGAGTCTTTAGCTGTTGAAAAGCATATCGAAGAGGCAGCTCTTGATGCCCCACTGGGCGACCGTTTTAATATGGCCTACTCAGGCACTACCGTAGTTTACGGAAAGGCCGTCGGTATTGTGGTTGCCACAGGCGACAATACTGAAATTGGTAAAATCGATCAAATGCTTAGTGACATTGGCAACATCAGCACACCTTTAATTCGTAAGGTGGATTATTTTTCCCGTCAATTAGCCTTTTTTATTATCGGTTTATCGGCTGTTGTGTTTTTACTCGGTATCTTTTGGCGTGGCCACAGTGCAGATAATATGCTAATGATGGTGGTGGCATTAACTGCATCTGCTATCCCCGAAGGGCTACCCGCGATTATGACCGTCACCCTCGCATTGGGCGTACGGCGTATGGCTCAACGCAATACCATTGTACGTCGTTTACCTGCAGTTGAAGCCTTAGGTTCGGTCACGGTGATTTGTTCAGATAAAACCGGCACCCTAACTCGTAACGAAATGACCGTTCAGCGCATTGTAGGTTCTGATTACCGAGTTCATGTCGAGGGCGTAGGCTATGCACCTGAGGGTAATTTATTAATCGACCGCCAACCCATCGATGTTAAGGACTACCCAGAACTAACCATAGCGATTCGCGCTGGTGTTCTCTGTAACGATGCTCGCTTGCGTCAAAACGACGATGGCGGGTGGAGCATTGTCGGCGATCCTACCGAGGCCGCTCTACAAGTTTTAGCTGCAAAAGCAGGCATTAATCTTGAACCTGCCAAAACAGGACCTTGGTCACGTCTTGATGCCATTCCTTTTGAGTCACAACATCGCTTTATGGCAACATACCATTGTGATGAGCAAGACCTACCATGGATCTTTGTAAAAGGTGCCCCCGAACGCATTCTAGACATGTGTAGTAGTCAATTAAACCATGACGGCGAGGGCGCGCTTGATATCGACCACTGGCGTCGTATGGCCACTGATATGGCAGCTCAAGGCTTACGCTTACTAGCCATTGGCTACAAACACTCTGCTCCACAAAGTGAACTTCTGAGCTTTTCTGATATGGAGTCAGATTTTGTCATGCTCGCCTTGCTAGGCATTATGGATCCACCACGCGAAGAAGCAGTGCAAGCAGTTGCCGAGTGTCATCGCGCTGGCATCCAAGTCAAAATGATTACTGGTGATCACGTGGAAACTGCACGCGCCATCGGTGAGCAATTAAATATTGGCATTAATAAACCTACTCTCACGGGTGCTGAGGTCGCAGTAATGGACGATGACACTCTACGCAAAGTTGTCATGGAAGTCGATATTTTTGCCAGAGCTGCGCCTGAGCATAAACTACGCTTAGTCCAAGCCCTACAAGACAACAATCAGGTCGTTGCGATGACCGGTGACGGGGTCAATGACGCTCCCGCCTTAAAACGCGCGGATGTGGGTGTTGCCATGGGCCTTAAAGGCACTGATGCAGCTAAAGAAGCCGCTGACATAGTACTTGTCGATGATAACTTTGCCACAATCGCCTCTGCAGTACGCGAAGGTAGGGCCATCTATGACAACCTTAAAAAGTTTATTTTATTTACATTACCGACTAATGGTGGTGAGATCTTAGTTGTTATCGTAGCGATTTTATTTGAACTAGCCCTACCCCTCACCCCTGCTCAGGTCCTATGGATCAATATGGCCACATCAGGTGCATTAGGTCTAGCTCTAGCATTTGAGCCTGCAGAACACGGTCTCATGGACCGACGCCCTCGTCCACCGAATGAGCCCTTATTAACAGGCTTTTTTATCTGGCGCGTTATGATGGTTTCAGTGGTGATTATGATTGGCGCCCTAGGTGTATTTTTATGGGAAATTAATCACGGCACCTCACTTGAGGTAGCACGTACCATGACGGTTAACATTGTGGTTGGTTGTGAAATGGTGTACTTATTTAATAGTCGCCACACTTTCTCATCGATCATTAATCGTGAGGGCTTCTTTGGTAACCGCTATGTATTACTGGCTATAGCCTTTTGTATACCACTGCAGTTGCTTTATACCTACATGCCATTTATGCAGTCGATTTTCAGCTCTGCTAGTTTATCGATCCTTGAGTGGCTCAAAGTATTTGGTGCCGTATTTTTACTATTTTTTGTCGCGGAGTTTGAAAAGCTCGTGGTTCGTAAATTAGGTATCGCCTCTCGATTACAGCTATCTAAATAAAAAATAAATCTCATTTAGCCTTTTGATCCCCGCCTCAACGATTTGGCGGGGATTTTTTCATTCTCAAAGAAAAACTTGTCACCCGTCAAGGTTTAAAACATCACTTGTGCCTTAGGATATAGATATATTTAGGATATATGTATATCCACACCACCACTCAAGGAGAACTGAGATGACTAAAGTTGTATACACCATGGAACCTTTCACCTGCCCTTCGTGTGTTAGAAAGATTGAAAACACCGTTAACAAAGTAGATGGCGTTCAAGAAGTACAGGTCATGTTTAATTCGGGGCGCGTTCGCGTCGAATTTGATGAAACCACAACAACTGCTGACCATATCCAAGACACCATCACTAAGCTTGGGTATACGGTGCTATCCCACAAAGTGTCATAAAACGCACTCCGGATACCAGTCTTTATCCCACGGCTAGTATCCGGCTCCCTCAACGGGATACATGATGCATGGAGCATAAAATGAACAAACTAAAAAACTCTCATATCGCCGGCATCACTGGCCTATTATTACTCATTGCATTTACCTTGCATCTGGCCGGATTTTCACAATGGAAAGACTATACATTAATTGCATCTTCCCTATTTGCTGGTTATTTTATTGCCATTAAAGCTTTTCAAGCACTGCGCATGAAAGCTTTTAGTATTGAATTACTTGTTACTATCGCAGTCATTGGTGCCCTGATTATCGGCGAATATGTCGAGTCAGCGGTGGTAACCTTCTTATTTATTTTTGGCGCCTATTTAGAGTCGCGGACTCTTGAAAAAACACGCTCATCCCTACGTAATCTAATCGACCAAACGCCGACTGAGGCCACCGTTATTCGTCCCGAAGGTCACGTCAAAGTACCTGTCGAAGACGTCGTTAAAGGCGACCGCATTTTAATTCGCTCCGGTGAAAAAGTTGCTGTCGACGGTGAAATTCTATCTGGCCAAGCATTGATTGTCGAAGCGGCGATTACAGGTGAATCGGTACCTGCCAATAAATCAATCGGTGACCGTGTATTTAGTGGCACCATTATTGATAATGGCTATATCGAGGTCACTGCCGATCGCATTGGCGATGACACGACTTTCGCCAAAATCATTGAAATGGTAGAGGAAGCTCAAGAGTCTAAAACAAGTACTCAGAAATTCTTAGATCGCTTTGCTCAAATCTACACACCGACCATTGTTGTATTATCCATTTTGGTTTATTTAATATTCCAAAATGTAGAAATCGCCCTAACCTTCTTAGTAATTGCCTGTCCTGGCGCCCTAGTTATCTCCGCCCCTGTATCCATGGTAGCGGGTATCGGTAACGGTGCACGCAATGGCGTACTCGTCAAAGGCGGCGAAATTATGGAGAGACTCTCTAAAGTTGACTTCGTAGTATTCGACAAAACTGGCACCCTAACCAAAGGTAAACCTGAGGTCACCGAGGTTAAGAGCTGGGATATGGGGGAAAATGACTTACTCCGTATTGTTGCCGAAGCCGAGCGTTTATCTGAGCACCACCTAGGCCAAACCATTGTGTCTGAAGCCAAAAAACGTGAGCTCACCTTAGACGCAGAGCCTCAAGATGTACAAATCATTAAGGGTAACGGTATGACCGCAATGGTTAATGGTCAGCATTTACTCATCGGTAATCGTAAATTAATGGCCGATTATGACGTAGCTATTAGTGATGAGATTGAAAGCTACGCCACAGCACGTGAAAAAGCGGGTAATACTGCCGTGCTTATCGCCATCGACCAAAAGCTATCAGGTGTGATATCCATTGCCGACCAGATTAAGGCCGAGGCTAAAAGCGCCATCCAACAATTACGTGACGATGGCATTAAACAAGCCATTATGTTGACCGGTGATAACCGCCATACCGCCCAATTGGTGGGTGATGAATTAGGTCTTGATGCGGTGTACGCTGAACTACTACCGCAAGATAAGGTAGCTTGGGTAAATAAAATCAAAGACCAAGGCTATCGCGTTGCCATGGTAGGTGACGGCATCAACGACGCCCCCGCGCTAGCAACAGCGGATGTAGGTTTAGCCATGGGGATTGGCGGCACCGATATCTCGATGGAAACTGCTGATATTGTCTTAATGACAGACAGACTAGACCAGTTTGCACATGCTTACTCCCTTTCTAAGGCGACAGTAAGCAATATGCAACAAAACACCATCATTGCTGTGGGTACCGTGGTCTTTTTACTGGCCGGTGTGCTCTTAGGCAAGATTTTCTTGGCCTCAGGCATGCTCATCCATGAACTCAGTGTGCTTTTAGTAACGCTTAACGCGGTTAGACTTATACGTTACCGAGGTCGTGGTGGCACTAAAGCAATCGCTACTGTACAGCCATCAAGTGATAAAACACGGCTTGCCAGCTAAGCAAGACTTCAGCTAGACTGATTACATCGCAAGACACTCCGTCTCTAAAGGCGGAGTGTCTATTTCTTAGCTATCATTTACTGAGCCATTCTATGAGTATGGATCCTCAAAACACCGCATCAACCGCTGATACCACCTGCGATCACGTTGCCTCTTTATGTGTGTCACGAGTACCTATATTTAGGCATTTAGCGACTCATGAACTACAAATGATCGCCGACAAGGCCCATACGCGTCCCTATAAGCGTGGCGAGTTTATTCATCGTGCCGGTGAGCCATCCGACAAACTCTTTATTGTGCATACAGGTCAAGTCAAAGTTTATCGATTATCCGAGTCCGGTAAAGAGCAGCTAGTACGCATTTTAAATCCTGGGGATTTTGCAGGTGAAAACCTATTTGCAGGGACACTGCAAGACTCTTATGCTGAGGCGATTAAAGCTTCTGAGGTCTGTACAATTTATCAAACTGATATGCAAGAGCTTCTAATCCAATACCCTAGAATTGGTTTGCATATATTAGCTGAGCTATCGAGACGTTTAGATGTGAGTGAAAAACAAACTGCTACCATTGCCACCGCATCTATCAATGCTCGCTTAGCAGATTATCTAGCCCAGCAGGCCGAGTTAACTAATTCCGATAACTATGAATTACCAATGAGCCGTAGAGATCTCGCCTCATTTCTCGGCACCACACCAGAAACCGTGAGTCGTCGATTAGGTGAGTTTGAAGAAGCGGGATGGATCATACAAACAGGGCCACGTCATATTAAAATTATTGACCTAGACGCTTTATTACTTGTTAATTAATACCAATACAACTAGCCATGAAACGACTTGAGTTACTTTTACCGCCCCCAGTGATTGCTCTTATCTCTGGCCTAATTATGTGGCTGGTTGCGCGCTTAGTTCCATCAATGACTGTAGAATGGCTATATCAACCAGGGATTGCAGCGCTCTTGGTGCTATTAGGCTTAGTTGTAGGTCTCATTGGCATTGCTGCTTTTATACGTAGCAAGACCACTGGCAACCCAAAGCAACCCAGCAAGACCACCAAATTGGTGCGTTCGGGCATTTACCGCTTTAGTCGTAATCCCATGTATTTGGGTATGCTGCTCATGTTAATTGCTTGGGGCATGTATTTAAATAATATTGCCTCTATGATTTGCATTTTCATCTATATTATTCTTATTACACGACTACAGATTATGCCTGAGGAACGAATTTTAGAAGAAAAGTTTGGCGAAGAGTATCGCTCATATAAGCGTAAAGTTCGTCGCTGGTTATAAAAACACGAAACAAATTCTTTCACCCTCTGATTGAAAGAAAAGTCACCGTTGAGTATTATAAAATACTAGGGATAGCTCAATTGACCGCGAATTTGAGCTTACTATAAAAGCACCTTGGCACAAAGCTCGACAAGTAATCAGCACCCATCCCTTCATAAGATGCCACATACTGTGTATTTAATATGTCTAAATTGTCAAAAATTAATCCCAAAAAAGCTGTTGAGAGCATTAAAAACATGGGCAAAAAGAGCGATGCTCAGCAAGACTTATCGATTGAGGAGCTACATTTACTTAAGCTCCGCGATGAATGCTATGAAATGGTCAATACCAGCTCGTTTTTCTCAGGTGCTGTTGCTGCCGTACCTATCCCAGGTGTCGACATCGCAACCGACGTTTCGATTTTGATGAATTTAATTCCAAAAATTAATAAAAAATTTGGTTTATCAGCTGAACAAATTGAAGCCCTAGACCCACAGCTTAAGGAGATGACCCTAATTGCTATTACTAAAATCGGGACAGCTTTAATTGGTAAATTAATTACTCGCGAAGCGGTACTAAAAACAGTAGCAACCACTAGTTCCAAAGTAGCAGCAAGCACAGGTGCTAAAACTGG
>JAAZGT010000268.1 GCA_012511095.1 Alcaligenaceae bacterium | reverse complement strand
TGTCATGATTTGCTTTCGCAGTTGTACCTTTGTTCTAAGACTGTTTTTTATAAAGCAATGCATTCAGTCTGAGTAAGTTTAGTGCTTGTTCCAAGTGAGCACTTAGTGCGTTATCAATTTGGTCTTCAGCTAAAGGCTGGTTGTTATTGTCGCGTAAATTGATGAATCCCTCTGCCAGTGACTTCCGCAGGTGAGCATGCATTTGTTTGCGGTCATGCTCTCCGTCTAATATGTCGATAAGCTGCTGTTGAACAATATTTAAAGAAATAGTACTGTGACGATAATTGCTTAAATGACCGGTTTCTTTATAAAAGCGACGCATTAATTCCGGCATATACGGTTTCTCCTCGAGCTCGAAAGTAGGTGTGACTGAGGGGAGTTGATGCCAAATATCGGCATAGCCAGTCAATGAGAGGCGGTTTAACATTTTACTTAGGTGCTGTTTTAATTGCGGATCGCTTTGTTTTTTATTAATCACATCAAGCAATTGTTTTTTATTAAATATCTTGGGGCTGAGTTCGGAAATGCCTTTAAAGAGTGCATAATCCGTTTTATTAAAGACTGATACGACGCGATTATGACTAAATATAAACCGATGTTCATGCTGTTTTAATGTATTAGCCTCTGAGTTCGGGTTGATTGATGTATTACCAGCATGTGCAGTAGTAGATGCGATAACTGATGGAGAGTCATTTTGAGTTTGCTCTTCGATACAAAAATCAACTGAGTAGTCAAATATGTCAAAGACCTCGATAGGGATTTTGCGTTGGATTGACGCTGCAGCTTTTTCATGAATGATAAGTGATTTACGAAATTGACGGAAATACAGGAAATCCATGTATTGCTCTAGCATCACTTGATTGTTTTGGCTAGCTTGGATGAGGTCAGTTATTTTTTGTTGAGGAAGACCTTGGATAAAACTAATGCTTGGTTCTGCATCAGCCAAATAAGTGAGATTGTGTGCGGCTAGTTTTTCTGCAAAATCCAAAAAATAACAGGGTTGATTCACTGGTTCTAAAAGTTCATGACCTAGGTAAGAGTCGGATTGGTTTTTGAACTCCTCCCATGGAGCGTCAATCATTTGACGAATGCCACTGTGTTCATGACTCAAGTTTCTAATAAAATCGACAATTGCCCGACCTTGAGCTAAACGGTTCTGCGGCTGTTGCTCGCTCATCAGACGTGTATGATAAAGCATCATGTCGCGTAATATCTCTAAGCGTTTCCAACCTGGGTACACGTTATAGCTGACATAAGCAATGCCATTGGGTTTCAGATGTTTCTTAATACTGGTGATGATTGCGTCCTGTACTTCGACAGGGACCCAGCTATAAACTCCATGGCAGATAATGTAGTCAAATGTCCCAAGCTTTGTATCGAGTTCAGTAATACTCTGGCAGAGCAATTTCACGCGATTTTGTAAGTCTAGGGCTTTAATCAGTTTTTGCCCCTTATCGACTTGAGCGACGGAGTAATCGACGCCTACTAATTCTACTTCCGGATAAAATATAGCTAAGGGAATTAAATTACCACCAGAAGCCGCACCTAATTCCAGCACTCGAAATTTTTTATTTTGAGGTGGAGTCAATCCGAACAAACTTGCTACCGCTGCGAGTCGTGCAGGATGAGAATGAGGAAAGGAAAAAGAGTCATAAGGAAGCGTGTCATAATATTCTGATTTTGACGGGATTTGTACAGATTGCATGGCTCATTCCATAGTTTTGATCTTTTGAAAGTTATTTGATTGTACTTGTTTATTCAATCTCGATTAATGTGGTTTTAACCTTTATCTAATTTTTGGAGTTGATATGAATATTAAAACAGTTTATGTTCAGGCAGGTGGCGGTTTCGAGCAGGTTGAATTAGGAACAAGCAAGGTGCGTGAGCCTGCAGTCGGTGAAATTACGGTACGCCTCTATGCTAGCTCTCTTAATTATCATGATTTGCTAGTGGTGAGTGGTGTGACACCGCCGACTGAACGTCGTATTCCTATGTCAGACGGTGCCGGTGAGGTGATTGCCGTTGGCGAGGGGGTTGAAGAGTTTGTCGTGGGTGACCGTGTGGTCAGTACATTTTTTCCTGAGTGGTTAGATGGAGAAGCGACTTTTACTGGTTTTTCTAGCGTGCCAGGTGACGGCATTGATGGATATGCCAGACAGCAAGTGACCCGAACGGCGACAGCCTTTACTCACTCACCTAAAGGCTATACTCACGCAGAAGCAGCTACATTGACTACAGCCGGGCTTACAGCTTGGCGCGCTTTATTTGAAAATGGCCGTCTTCGTTCCGGTCAAACGGTTTTGATACAAGGGACTGGAGGTGTGTCCATTTTTGCTTTGCAAATTGCTAAAGCAGCAGGTGCACGAGTGATTGCCACGTCCTCATCTGATGACAAACTTGAAAAAGTCTCTGCCTTGGGGGCTGATGAGGTCATTAACTACCACAAAGATCGGCAATGGGGGCAAACGGCCCGTCGCATGACGGATGGCCGAGGTGTGGATCATGTGATTGAGGTTGGCGGACCAGACACCTTGGAGCAGTCAATACTAGCTAGTCGAGTAGGTGGTCATATTGCCATCATTGGGGTGTTAAGCGGTTTGACCAGTCAATTACCAATTGCTCAAGCTTTAGCCCACCAAGTGCGATTGCAAGCCATTGTTGTAGGGAGTCGTAGATTACAACAGGATTTTATAAGAGCACTCGAAATGACGCAGCTACGTCCAGTGATTGACAGGCACTTTCCGCTAGAAGAGCTTGTTGACGCTTTTAAATATCAAGCGAGTGGAAGACATTTTGGGAAGATTGTCCTTGATATTTAAATAAAAACGGGGTGAGATTAAACAATAAGCGTGTAGAAATCTGCTTGCCTAACAGACAACCATCCAGAAACTGGTGACTATGAATTAGTGCAACTCATGGGGTTCAATTAATAACGAACCTCATGAGTCTCTGT
>JAAZGT010000035.1 GCA_012511095.1 Alcaligenaceae bacterium | reverse complement strand
GCTTTATTTTATGTTTGGTAGTAACTATTGTGGTGAGCTTATTGGATAAAAAACCCTCTGCCACCATGCTTAAAAAGTTTGATGACGTCGATAAAATCATGGCCGAATCACGTATGTAACGCCATTTGATTAAGGACTATCACAGCCTCGCTATCTGTTACAGGGTAGCGAGGTTTTTTAATCTAAGCTATGGGGATCGGCTTTAATCATTAATCGTGCCAACTCTGCTGCACTACTGATCTCTGCCTTTTCCATAATATTTTGACGATGAATATGAACTGTTTTTTCGCTGATTTTTAATTGCTGTGCAATTAATTTATTGGACTGACCGCGCGCTAGTAAATTAGCAACTTGGGTTTCTCTAGGAGAAAGACGATCAATGATTTCCTGAGCCTCTTGCTGGCGTCGCAAATCCTCTTTGGCTTGTTGAGCAAAACGCACCGCCGCAGCCACTTCATCTAATAGCACCTGGTCTTTAAAAGGCTTGCTTAAGAAACCATAGGCACCAAGCTTCATCGCTTGTACTGCCATTTCAATATCACCATGGCCTGTCAAGAAAATAATCGGTGCAGTCCAACCCAAATCATTTAATTTAAGCTGTAACTCCATACCGCTCATCATCGGCATACGAACATCAAGCAAAATGCAACCTGCCTCCTCGACTGGTTCTGGATAAGCCTCCAAAAACTCAGCCGCCGAGGCAAAGGCTTCAACACGCCAATCCAAGTCTTCTAATAAAAACACCAATGAGCGACGAAAAGCGTCGTCGTCATCAATGACAAATATCAGATTGATATCAGCGGTCGTCATATCGTGCCCTTATTAAGAAAAAATCTGTACTCATAACTTATATGATAACTATTGATGAGGCAAACTCAAGGTAAAGACCGCACCACCCAAAGGTTTTACTGAATCATCGGTGGGCAAAACATCGACCTCTAACTTACCACGATGGGATTCGGCAATAGTACGACAGACCGATAAACCAAGTCCTAAACCATCTGGTTTACTCGTGTAAAAGGTTTCAAATAAATTAGCGTAAGCCTCTTGGGATAAGCCAAGACCATTATCTTGTACAGTCACATGCACCTGTTGCTCAGAGCGCCACAAAATAACTTGAATCAGTTGATTCTTAATACCTGCTTCACCCATGGCATCGTAGCCATTTTTTAATAAATTAATTAAGGCTTGTTGAATTTGTACAGGGTCAGCAATGAGCTTGTGATTTTGACCTAGTAAATCAATTATTTCTACCTGAGGTGGCAAAGACAGCATGCCAGTAAATAACTGCACCGCTTCCTTAGTGACCTGCTTTATATCCACCTCTTCGAGGCGCATCGGACGTTTGCGGGCAAAGGCTCGAACCCCCTGAATAATATTAGAGGCGCGCTCAGTCTGCTCAATGATTTCATTAGTCGCTAAGCGCACATCATCATCGCTTAAACGCTGGTTGTCTAAACGACGTAATAAACTTCGAGAATAGTTACCGATGGTGGCTAGGGGTTGATTCAACTCATGAGCAAAAGTGCCTGACATTTCCCCCAGAATCACGAGTTTAGCTTGGTGATTGGTTTGCTCTTGCACCTCATTAATGCGATCTTGCAGGTCTTTTTGTTGCTCTAATGCAAGTTCTAAGGCCTTAGTTCTTTTGCGTACCAAATAGCGCACACGCGCCGTATAAAGACCGCCAATACAAACAAGCAATAAAGCGGTCGCTAATACCCACCAATACTGCCTGAAGTAATATAAAAGTGGATGCTCATTACTACTATAAATGCCTAGCTCTAACTCTCTAAAAAGCTCATATAGACCCTTAGTATTGGATAAGACCGACCAATACATCTCGCCACTACCAGAGTTATGCGGTGGCAGTTGCAAAAGACTCAGCATAAGATTGCGCGTTTCAGCAAGGCGATCATTATTTACACCAGCAAAAACCCAGCCAGGATATAAACGACTCGTTACCAAACAAGGAAAGTCACTATGCTCTACTGCTTCGACTACCGCAAAGCGATCCTGCCAATTAGGGATGCTTTCAAGCATACAGGCACGAATCACACCCGTATCGGCCTGACCACTCTCAACGGCATCAAGCACATTGCTCATGGGGAAGTCGACCTGATACAGCTGTAAATCAACCGCAGGCTCAAGATTACGTGCTCGTAACTCGCGCAACATAACGCGATAGCCCCCAAAGGCCTCTTTACTCACAATGGCCATACTGCGCCCTGCGAGATCTTCAAAATGTTGGATGGATTGATCATCTTTACGCTTAATCAACGTTGAACCAATGCTCAAAGGTGAAAGCTTATCCGTCGCATAAACCTGCGATAACATATGGTTAATGCCAAACTCATATTGTAATAAGGAGTAGAGACCAGGGTTTACAATGACGTAATCAACGGCATTGCTACGCACCATCTCAATTAGAGTGTCGTGCAAAGCAGGTATAAACTCAAACTCGTATTGAGGCAAACTATCGCGCAACCACTCCATCGTGGGTTGCCATTCGGCGATGGTTTGCTTTACACCTAGGTAATTAAGAGCGGCGATTTTAATGGTTGTGGATTGAGAATCAAGGCTTTGCTCTCGTGACTGAGAGAGCTCTTGGGCATGCGCGCTGCTCACCCAAGTGCTCATCAAAAGCAAAACAAAAAATACGCTGCTAAAAAGATTTTTTACCAATAACCTAAGACTTTCCACCAAACTGAACCAACCGTGACAAAGATAAAAAGATTAACCACACTCATAATAAAGCCTGCTTTCCACCACTCACCTAAGGTGGTATAGCCCGAACCAAAAATGACGGGTGAGGTGCCCGTGGCAAAGTGTGTTAGTGTCATCATTAGACTTGACACCGCTGCCATCATTAGAGCATATAACATCGGTGGCGCACCCAATGCTAAACCCGCTGTATAAAATGCCGCAAACATAGCGGTAATATGGGCTGTGGTACTAGCAAACAAATAGTGTGTATATAAATATGCCAATAACAACAAAGTAGCCGAATAGGTCCAATGCAACCCTAAACCACCAATACTATTTTGCAGTGAATCTGAAAACCATGCAATAACACCTAATTTATTTAAAAAAGTGGCCATCATCACTAAGCCCGAGAACCAAATAATGGTGTCCCAAGCGACACGCTCATTCAAAATATCAACCCATTTCAAGACGCCAAAAATTAATAATAAGGCTAAACCAAGAAAAGCAGTAGCCGCTGGGTTAAGCGCCCATGCCTGACCGAATAACATGGCAGGAATACCAGCCCAAAACAGTAGCATCAACACAAAAACCCCACACATCATGTACTCATCACGCTTGATGGGCCCCATTTCAGCTAATTTTTCAAAAGCATAGGTGGCAGAATCGGGCGTCTTTTTAATCTCAGGTGGATACAGAAAATAAATTACCAAAGGCATAAGAGCCATAGCCACCAAGCCTGGCACCAACATCGCCAAAGCCCAAGTACCCCATGTTAATTGAATGTCCATATTTGTTGCTTCAGCAATCAAATCAACCACTAAAGGGTTAGGTGCTGTTGCGGTAATAAACATGGCCGAGGAGATGGGGTTACAGTGGTAATTCACTAAAGCCAAATACTTACCCATACGATCTTGAGTCCCTCTGGCCGGATCAGATTTATAAGTACTCGCAATAGAACGCACTAAGGGGTGAATAATACCGCCACCACGCGCGGTATTACAGGGTGTAGCTGGTGCTAAAAGTAGTTCCGTAATGGTTAAACTGTAAGCAATGCCGATCGTTCTTTTGCCCCAAATGGCAATAAAATAATAGCCTACACGTTGGCCCAAACCAGTTTTGATAATGCCTCGAGAAATCATAATCGAGATACCAATTAACCAAATTAAAGGATTAGAAAAGATGCTCAGTGCATCGCTCATCCTAGCGTCTGGCGTATCAGCCGTAACACCTGTCACCGCCACCAAAGCAATACCAATAATAGACAAAGCGCCAATCGGCATCGCCTTAGCGATAATGGCTGTAATAATACCGATAAATATTGCTAAGAGTGTCCACCCCTCTGCTAACACCTCATCAGGTACAGGTATGACAAAACGAATGACTAAAGCTACGGCTAGAGAAATCATAGCCGGAATAGGCCTAAAGCCCATAGAACCACCTCGGGATGTGAATCAATAAGAAGGAAAGTAATATTAGAAAAATCTAATTATAGCCCTGAACCCCGAAGTTACACGTTTTTAGCATTTTTATAAGCAGATTATTAGAAGCGACTTATAGTTTGGATTCTACCTCTTTCCACTCACCAGGTAGCAACTCATCTAAATGCCACTCCCCAACTTGCATCCTCACTAAACGTAAGGTCGGTAAACCCACGGCAGCAGTCATTCGTCGCACCTGCCTATTTTTACCCTCAACAATACAGAGCTCAATCCAATGAGTAGGAATTGCTGCTCTAAAACGTATAGGTGGATTGCGTGGCCAAAGCTCAGGTTCGGGAATTTGTCTTACCTCGGCAGGTAGGGTTTTGCCATCATTAAGAATCACGCCATCTCTTAATTGTTGTAATTGGGCTTCGCTAACCTCCCCCTCTACCTGCGCCCAATACCTTTTAAGGGTTTTATATTTCGGCTCGGCAATGCGAGCTTGCAAAGCACCATCGTTGGTCAATACAAGTAGACCCTCGCTATTTCTATCTAAGCGGCCTGCAGCATAAACACCCTCAATGGGAATAAAGTCCTTTAATGTCGCACGCCCTTCGCTGTCAGTAAATTGCGTTAATACGTCATAGGGTTTATTAAATAGAATTAAACGCGGCTTTTGTGGTGATTGTGAACGTTGACGGCTTGTTTTGCTTGGACGGCCGGGCCGACTTGAAGCTCGGTGACGACGATTGGTTTTGTGCTTTGAAAATTGTGACATTACAACTGCTCCAAGTCATTTGCTAATTGTTTAAGAGGCTCAGCCACCTCAGCAATTAACTCATCTAAGCTAATGCGCGACGATGGTACGCTAGCATTAAGGGCATAAAAACCATTTTTTGCCCCATCGGCACGAACCGCAATAGCAATAGCCGTAATATCGTGTGAGAACTCACCCACAGAATAACAAAAGCCGTGCTTTTCATAAAACTCTGCCTGTTCTTTTAGCTTATTAATCTGAGTCTCGTCATGATTAGTAGCTAACAAAGCCTCTAATTGGAATCGTTGGGGTGTATCTAAGGCACTGTAATATGCTCTGCCAATCGCTGTATCGATTAAAGGCACGGTAGAACCCACAGTTAGCTGAACCGCTAAGCGCGCAGGTGAGCGAATACTTTCTAAATACAACATTTCGCCTGAATCTTCGACCGCTAAACTCACTGAAACCTCGTATTTTTCAGCAAAAGCCATCATTAAAGGCTTGCTATCGCGCACCAAATGATCTGGATCTTGGGCAATATCTACCATTTCCCTAAAACGCACATCACTAACAAACAAGCCCGTACCGGGGTGTTTACGTAAAAATCGCATTTTGATTAGTGTATTAAGTATGCGACTAACTGTGGCTTTGGGTAATTGAGTCATTTCGGTAATTTGTTGATGCGTCATGCCGCGCGGATAGAAGCGTAGCGCATAAAGCACGGTCAAACCACGCGCTAGCGAGGTAATAAATTGACGATCTTTTTCTTGCTCACTTAGCTCAATCATTTTTAATAAGTCATTTAACACTTTACAAGCTCACCTAAACGTAGTAAATTAAAATTATTCTGTTCCGCATAGTATATCACTAATTCCGCTTAGCGAAACTATTAATTAGCAACAAACAACATTAAAGAAGTAAGTAGAGGAGTAATTCTTATGTCACGTCCATCATTTAAATGGGAAGACCCTTTTTTATTAGATGATCAGCTCACCGAAGAAGAGCGCATGGTATCAGAGAGTGCAGAGACTTTCTGTCAAGAGGTTTTAATGCCTGGTATCTTAGAGGCTAACCGCAATGAAGCATTTGATCCTGAGCTAATGAAGCGCATGGGTGAGTTAGGTCTATTGGGCGCGACCATTGATGGTTACGGCTGTGCTGGCATGTCTCATGTCTCCTACGGTCTAATTGCTCGTGCAGTTGAGCGTGTTGACTCTGGCTATCGTTCTGCTATGAGTGTACAGTCTAGCTTAGTGATGCACCCTATCTGGGCTTATGGTACCGAGGATCAAAAAAATAAGTTCCTACCTAAACTAGCTACCGGTGAGTTAATTGGTTGTTTTGGTTTAACTGAGCCTGACGCAGGTTCTGATCCTGGTTCTATGAAAACACGTGCTCGCAAGGTCGACGGTGGTTACTCCCTAACTGGTAATAAGATGTGGATTACCAACAGCCCAATTGCTGACGTATTTATTATCTGGGCCAAAGATGATGACAACGAAATTCGTGGCTTTATCTTAGAAAAAGGCATGAAAGGTTTATCAGCTCCTGTGATTGAGGGTAAATTCTCTTTACGCGCCTCAATCACTGGTGAAGTTGTAATGGATAACGTTTTTGTACCAGAAGAAAATGCTTTCCCAGATATCCGTGGTCTTAAGGGTCCATTTGGTTGCTTAAATAAAGCGCGTTATGGCATCGCATGGGGTTCAATGGGTGCTGCTGAGTTCTGCTGGCATGCCGCTCGCCAATACAGCTTAGACCGCATTCAATTCGATCGCCCATTAGCAGCGACTCAATTATTCCAATTAAAGCTCGCCAATATGCAAACCGAGATTAGCTTAGGTTTACAAGCTGCTCTACGTGTTGGTCGTTTAATGGATGAGGATCGTGCGGCACCTGAGATGATCTCTCTAATCAAGCGCAACAACTGTGGTAAAGCTTTAGATATCGCTCGCATCTCTCGTGATATGCATGGCGGTAACGGTATTTCTGATGAGTTCCATGTCATTCGCCACGTGATGAACCTTGAAGCGGTTAACACATATGAAGGTACTCACGATGTACACGCTTTAATTCTTGGCCGTGCTCAGACTGGTATTCAAGCTTTTGCTGCTCGCTAATCAGCGCGCAAACTTGTGTAATTTACCTACGCCTCATTATCTGAGGCGTAGGTTTTGTAATCTTTTTATTTCCTTATCTAAAGAGTAAATTATGACGATGACTGCTGCCCTAGAAGGCATCAAAGTTCTCGATTTA
The DNA here is from genome assembly GCA_012511095.1 of Alcaligenaceae bacterium. Classification (GTDB taxonomy): domain Bacteria; phylum Pseudomonadota; class Gammaproteobacteria; order Burkholderiales; family Burkholderiaceae_B; genus Oligella. The sequence continues at coordinate 1,342 of JAAZGT010000035.1, read as the reverse complement.
TCACGTGTGCTGGCCGCTCCAGGTTGCACCCAAATCCTAGCCGACTTAGGCGCTCAGGTGTTAAAAATTGAGCGACCGGGCCAAGGCGATGAAACTCGACAATGGACGCCGCCGACCTTTGCTGACGGCACCTCTGCCTACTTTGCAACGGTTAATCGTAATAAAAAATCAATTACTATCGATATTAGTCGAGCTGAAGGACAAGCGATTATTCGTCGCCTGGCCCAAGAAGCCGATGTTCTTGTAGAAAACTTTAAGGTCGGTGGTTTAAAAAAATACGGACTGGATTATGAGTCTTTAAAAGCTGTTAATCCACGTCTAGTCTATGCTTCTCTAACTGGCTTTGGTCAAACCGGACCCGATGCAGCTAAACCAGGCTACGATTATATTATTCAAGCTCTATCGGGGCTAATGAGCATCACTGGACCAGCTGACGGCATGCCTCACAAAGTGGGTGTTGCGGTAGTGGATTTGTTTGCGGGTTTACAACTTACCATTGGTATTCAAGCTGCCCTGCGTGCTCGCGAACTTAACGGTCGTGGCCAACATGTCGATGTGTCTTTACTTGATAGCGCCTTAGCCATGACCGCCAATATTGGTCAAAACTACTTAGCCAACGGCAAAACACCACAACGTCTAGGTAATGCACACCAAAGCATTGTGCCTTATCAAGTTTTTGAAGTAGCTAATCAACAACATATGGTGCTTGCTTGCGGTAATGACAAGCAATTTGCCACGGTTTGCCAAGTGATGGGCGAGGCTTGGGATCAAGACCCACGCTTTGCTACTAATCCAGCACGTGTACAAAATAGAGAGGCCCTGATTCCATTAATGGCGGAGGTGTTTGTTAGTAAATCACGCGATCAGTGGATTGAGATTTTTGAAGATGCTGGTGTACCATGTGGCGCCATTAACACCATTGATGAGGCTTTAAATCTACCACAGGCTATTGCTCGCAATATGACAGTGAGTTTTGACAATAGCCCAGTACGTGTTTTAGGCAATCCAATTAAGCTCTCAGATACCCCAGTGCAATATAACAGCCCGCCCCCAACTGTTGGGCAACACACTGAGGAAGTTTTAAGCCAGTTTTATGACGCAGAACAACTTAATCAGTGGCAAAAAGACAGCGTTATTTAACATCTCACACAAGTCATCAGTAACGCTCGTTACGACAATATAGCTAGCTAGCGATCAGCTCATCTCCTCGAGCGGTCGCTGGACTTTGAAGCTATCATAAACATCAAGAACAGCGCGTATTCTTATACAGTTTGAGTTTGATCAAAGGCGGATAAAGGTCATCCATCATGCCTTTGATTTACGCTATCAACAAGCAAATTGT
>JAAZGT010000267.1 GCA_012511095.1 Alcaligenaceae bacterium | reverse complement strand
ACTATGAGCGATAATCCAAAACATACTAATGTGGACCCCTCTGAAATCGAAAAATTTAGCGCTGTTGCCTCAAAATGGTGGGACACCGAGGGTGAGTTTGGGCCCCTACACAAAATCAACCCTTTACGCACCCAGTGGGTTTTGGACCTAGCTGGCGATCTACACAACAAAGAAGTTATTGATGTAGGTTGTGGTGGCGGCATTTTGGCTGAAAGCCTTGCAAAAGCAGGAGCTAATGTCACTGGAATTGATTTAGCACAAAAATCCCTAACCGTGGCTAGACTTCATAGCCTTGAAAGCCAATTATCTATTAACTATAAAAAAATTCCTGCTGAAGAAATGGCAGAGCAATTTCCTGAGTACTTTGATGTAGTGACCTGCATGGAAATGCTTGAGCATGTACCTGATCCACATGCAATTATTCGTGCCTGTGCTCAAATGGTAAAACCTGGCGGTTGGGTTTTTTTCTCCACCATCAATCGCAATATCAAGTCATTTTTACAACTAATCGTAGCAGCAGAATACATTCTCGGCATGGTTCCAAAGGGCACACATACTTACAACCAACTACTAAAGCCTAGCGAACTACGTCATACTATTGAGCAGTCTGGTCTATCTCTTCGAAATATTAGAGGGCTTGACTATAATTTCTTTTCTAAAACCTATTCTTTCACGCAGGATGCTACGGTTAACTACTTTATTGCAGCACAAAAATGATTGATACGGTTTTATTCGACTTAGATGGCACGCTTGTTGATAGCGCTCCAGGTTTAGCTTTAGCAGCCAATCTGCAACGTGAAAAATGCTACCTGCCACCACTCCCTTTCGAAGAACTTCGTGTAGTTGCCTCAATGGGCACACGTGGGTTATTAAAGGCCGCACTTGAGCTCGAACAAGATGCTCTTGTCTACCCTTATTTTAGGGATAGCTTTTTAGCTGATTATCGCAATTGCATGCTGGATAACAGCCACTTTTTCCCACGAATCACCGAGTTACTTGATGCACTCGAACAACGTAATATTATTTGGGGCATCGTCACCAACAAAAGTGAGGCGCTCTCTCAACCTTTATTTGATTATTTAAAAATAACTGGCCGAAGCCATGTCAACGTCTGTGGGGACACCACCCCTTACTTTAAACCCGAGCCAGGCGGTCTAATCTACGCCGCTGAGCAAATAGGTAAAAAACCTAGCCAATGTGTATATATTGGCGACGATGAACGTGATATTATTGCAGGTAAAGATGCAGGCATGAAAACCATCGCTGTAACCTATGGCTACAGTTTAGATGTAGCCGCAGCAATAGCATGCAAACCTGATGCGATTGCTCATCACCCTGCAGAGATTACCACCCTATTATTAGGTGACGCTAATTCAAAAGGTCTACTCCATGCGTAATTTAAGCTCTTATACAAGCATGTCGAAACTATCTCGTTTTGGCGCCATTTCTAGTATTATTTTGTTGAGTGCCTGTAGTGCATTTAATCATGCAGAAGCCGATGGTAAAGGTAGCTTTAGAGTCGAACAAGACGGTCAACCTATAACCAGTAGTCGCTTTGCTTGGGTTCCTCATAACTGGCAACAGTTAAGCGAGGCTATTCAAAGCGCTACTACTGACAAATCACCCATCGAAGTCAACCAAGTGCACGATGGCAGCCTACGTGTTTTAATCCCCTCTTCTGAAGTATTTGTAGCTAACACACTGCGTATCAATAGAAAATCGCATGCTGTACTCAATAAAATTATCGAGGAAATGAATTCTCGTCAAGAGTTACGCGTACGCATCGTAGGCCACACTGATAATAGCGGCGATGATTTAAACAATCAAATCCTATCACTCAACCGCTCACACAGTGTTGCTAATTACCTTATTAGACAGGGCTTAAGAAGCTCTAGAATTGAGCTAGAAGGCAGAGGCTCAATTGATCCTCTAGTAAACGACGACTCCACGGCGAATCGCCAAATCAATCGACGTATTGAGTTATACCTCTATCGCTTAAAATAAAAAAAGGGGCCGAAGCCCCGTTAATCCGTTCTGTTGCCAAGTGGATCAGACTCCTAGCGACACCAATATTAGGCGGCTAATGCGTAACTTTCGTCATTTGCATTTATAGAGTTTGCTAGATTTACGGTCTTCGCCTACCGGCTGCCAATCTTCCTATTTTTCCCTGTCGAAACCTGTACGCCCCCGTCATAAATACACTAAGTACACAACTTATGAACATAATGCACTTATGGTGGAGGCGGCGGGAGTCGAACCCGCGTCCAGAAAACTGTCAGTCAATCAGATATACAGCTTGACTTATAGTATAGCAAAATTAGTCAAAAACTTCAAGTTAGCCCTAGTAATGAGCGTATTGGGTTAATATAAAGAGTTGTTTATAAATCCTATGGTGTAGCACTTTTGTTGCACTTATTTATGATTTTTTTGCTCATATTTCATGAAAGCTGCTTTTCTTATTTTATCTACCATTAACTCAAACCCTTCTAATGCTGCTAATGCCTTAGCACAATTAGAGCAATGCTTAACTACGCTTAGCGAAAGCTATGAGCTGAGTCCTAATGCGGTTATTGAATACAGTGACCCTGGCCTTAATGAGGCACAAAAGCAAAGTTTATTACAGCATGCTGATTTGCTAGCTGAGTTTCGCCCTAACGAGTTAATCACTAAGTTAAAAGAACAGCGTCTTGCCGAGGGCAACCCTATAGCCCCAGAGTCTTATCAAGAGCTTTTAAAAATCGTTGCTCTCAACTGGTTTTTACAAAATGCACAAAGCTCAGGTCTTTTTAAAGACATGGACTATATTGTGCTCCTTGATTCGCATACAGAGCTTGAAAACGGTATCGTTAATTTACTCAATCAGGATGAATTAATTAAAAACAAGTTCTTTTTTAAAAAAGCACTCAGCAGTCAGATACCTGGCAAAAAAGCGCTAGCTGCAATGTATTACCCAACCGAGCAATGGGCTTATTCGGCTGATCTTACCGATGAGCTTATCGATCATGTTATTGAAGCCTCAGAAAACGCCTACAAACTGCTAGAATCAGGTTCTGATGATAAAACATACACATGTCTAGGCCATGAGCTATTTGACGTCGTAGACCTTGCTAGAGTGCATTTTCTTGTATAGCCTATAGAGCATATAGCTACAACGACATCCAAAACAAAAGCGCTTGTTAAAAACAAGCGCTTTTTAATGGTTTAGTTAATTAATAAGTTATCTATTAATAGTAATTTACTAAATCAGCAGCAATATTAGCCGCTTCACGAGTTGGTGTATCAATATTTTCTTTGCGTTTTTTCTCGTTTTCCAATTCCTCTTGTAAGTTACCCTCACCCACAGAAAGACCATCGTCTAAACGAAAAATACCCACATCAGATTGACCCAGCTCTTTACGACGTTCATCAAACTGCTGACGCTTAATTTCCATATCTTTGCGCTCTTGTAAGCGTGTTTCATAGTTTAAAGAAACTGATTTACGTTGCGACAGCTCAGTACTATATTCAACCTCTTCGACATATAGCTGCCAGGTATCAGAGCTCTTACTGCGCTCTTTATGACGCTTCGTAACTGCCTCAATAATTGGCTTCATATCTTTAAACTGACGATGTCTTACCGGTGCAATTTTGGTCCATGGCAAAGCATTTGGATAACTGGATTCACCAAACTCCTCGTGGTTAAACTGCGAAGGAAAGTGAATATCTGGCACCACACCTTTTGATTGGGTTGAAGCACCATTGACTCTAAAGAACATTTGAATAGTCCATTTTAGAGCGCCAACCTCAGGATTAGAAACCACATTAGTATTAACGAAATCAGACAAATTAGTCAGCGTTTGTACTGTACCCTTACCCCAAGTATCATCACCAACGACGATACCACGACCGTAATCTTGCATTACTGCGGCAAAAATCTCAGATGCTGAAGCTGAAACACGATTGACCATAACCACCACTGGTTTATCCCAAACAATATTTTGATGGTTACTACGAACATGAGAAATTCGATCGTTATTATCTTTAACTTGAACAATATGATTCATAGGGCCTACAAATAGACCGCTTAAATTGGCCGCTTCACTTAAAGAGCCACCACCATTATTGCGCAAATCAAGCACTACGGCAGAAGCATTTTGTTTATTTAACTCCTCAAGTAACTTTTTAACATCACGCGTCAAGCTCTTATAGTCATCTCGACGATTTGATCTACCCTCGAAATCCTCATAGAAACTTGGGATAGAAATAACACCAATGGTATGCTTTTTATCATCAGCCTCAACTTCGAGTGTTTTGAGACGAGCTGCTTGGTCTTCCATAAGTACACGATCACGCACAATGCGCACGATACGGCTTTGTGACTCAACACCTTCGTCACCCGAAATGATCTCCACGCGAACCACGGTGCCACGTTGCCCCCTTACCTTGTCCACGATATCGCTAAGACGCCAATCAATCACGTCCTCCATAGGGCCTTCTTCGCCTTGACCTACGGCAACAAGAAAGTCACCCGGCTTGATCTGCCCAGATTTTGCAGCAGGACCACCTGCAACCACCTCACGAATTTGAGCGTATTCATCGCGCTTTTGAAGTACTGCGCCAATACCCTCAACCGAAAGACTTAATTGAACATTAAAGTTTTTAGCTGAAGTAGGACTAAAATAACTCGTATGAGGATCCGTGCTATCAGCATAAGCATTTAGGAATAACTCAGCGACATCCTCGCTATTAAACTGCAAAGAGAGTTTTTGGTTATTCACATAACGTCTGCGTAAACGCTCAAGAATCTCTTCATCAGTGCGATTAACTAGCTTTAAGCGCAAATAATCATTTTTGACACGCTGACGCCATATGTTTTGGAGCTCATCCTTAGTTTTTACCCAGGGTAATTTTTTGCGATCTAAAGAAAAAGTCTCATTTTTAGTAAAATCAAATTGATGCCCAGAGTCTAATAAATCAAAAACAAACTGATAATATTCCAGAACACGCTCACGATAAAGCTTAAAAATCTCATAAGCCATGTCTAAATCGCCATGCGCAATCATCTCAGCTGTTTTGAGTCGCATTGGGCGAAATTTGCTAATATCATCTTTCAATAAATACATGCGCTGAGGATCTAAAGCGTCAAAATAAGCATCAAAAATGCGCCCTGCCATTTCATCATTAAGGGGCTGCTTACTATATTCAAAGCCCGACAATATACGGCTTGTAATAATAGAAGCACGCGAATAATCGGGACGGCTACTCAGCTCGGGTAGTATCTCGCTATTTTGGTATTTGGCAGTAATGGCTTTATTAGCCTTTTCTAGTGCGGCTAAATACGGCGTACCCACTGAATCAACTTGTGTAACTGTCGTCGCAGTTTGGACCGGCTGCTCATGCAACACCGAACTTTCACATGCGCTTACAACAAAACACGATGATATAAGTAGTGTAAACAATCTTAAACGTGATCTAATCGTCATTTAATAAAAAAACCTCAAAGCCATAATATGTATAACAGTACCATTTTAGCGATCTTTCAGTAAGACTGTTAAAATGCATGAAAATTCCCTTAATTTTGCACTCTTGTAGGTAAGTACATGTTAAAAAACACGCTCTTAAAGCCAAAACTCGCTGTATTGGGCAGTCTGATTGCTTTTACAAGCTTAAACACTAGTGTTTTTGCACAATCAGCTGCGACCTTCCCGTCTTGCCTACAATCTTTGCAGAGCGATGCTAATCGCGCTGGTGTAAGCACGGCGACCTATACTCGTTTGACTAATAATTTACAAGCAGATTTAAGCATTTTAGAAAAGCTAAATTATCAACCCGAGTTCCGCCAACCAATCTGGGATTACATGTCTGCTCTTGTCGACGAGCAACGCGTCAATGAGGGTAAATCTAAGCTAGCACAACATCACGACATACTAAAGCGTGTTGAGCAAGTTTATGGCGTTGACCCTGCTACTGTAGTTGCTGTTTGGGGGGTAGAAAGCAATTTTGGGCAAAACTTTGGGAGCTACCCAATTCTTACAGCTTTAGGCACCTTGAGTTGTTATGGTCGTCGTCAGGCCTTTTTCCGTAAAGAGTTTTATGCAGCTCTAAAAATCATTCAGGCTGGTGATATTCCAGTAGAAGAGTTTAGAAGCTCATGGGCAGGCGCTTTTGGCCATACTCAATTTATGCCCACTACTTTTGAGCGCTTAGCTGTTGATTTTGATGGTGATGGTCGTCGCGACTTAATGAACAATACCGCTGATGCTTTAGGTTCTACAGCTAACTACCTTAAACGTAACGGTTGGCAAACAGGTCAAACTTGGGGGTTTGAGGTTAAATTACCGGCCGGTTTTAATACAGCGGGTGAAGGCCGTCGCACTAAACGCAGCATCCAAACTTGGCAACAACGTGGCATTAGAGGTATTTTAGGTCAGTCTTTAAGTGACTTAGCACCGTTATCCCAACAAGCGGGTCTATTAACCCCAGCTGGACCGCAAGGCCCCGCTTTCTTAGTCTTTAAAAACTTTGATGTGATTTACAGCTACAACGCCGCTGAAAGCTATGCTTTGGCAATTGCTCATTTATCCGACCGCCTACGCGATGGCCCTGCTTTCTTTACCCCGTGGCCAACTGATGATCTCGGCCTCTCACGCAATGATCGTGTGGCTCTACAGAAGCTTTTATTAGCTCGTGGTCACGACATTGGTGAAGCAGACGGTTTAATTGGGCCTAAATCTCGTGAAGCGATTAAAGCCGAAGAAGCGCGTTTTGGCATGCCAGTTAGTGGTCGTGCTGGTCAAAAGATTCTTAAAAAGCTTCAAGGTAATTAAGGTTTAATTAACACTCACCCCATATAAAATAAAGGCTCACATAAATTTGAAGTGAGCCTTTATTTAATTAAGGTGCTAAACCATTACGATTAATTAATCACCATCGAGAATACGGCCTTCAAGAGAAATAGCAGCATCAGCACTGGCCATTGGCACGTTTAAGATGCCATCGCTAACCACACTTGTAATATTAATATTAGAAATAAGTGCGTCGCGATGGGTGACTGTTAAAGAGCGCCCAATATTGTTAGAAGTGATCTGTCTTAACTTTTGTGCGCCAGCTGCGTTAAAGAACAATCTGACATACGGACGACCCTGATCGTCCTGCTCTGCTAATACATTATTTAAATCACTACGTAAAAGAGTTTGTCTAGGATCCACATAAATGCGCTGATTATTACGCTCAACCATGACATAGCCACTCATAGGCGATGTAGAAGATGCGTAAATAACCAAGGACGAAGTAGTGGTCTGCTCACCAGAAGGTGGCGGTGTGGTTGGAACACTCCCAATCGGTGTTGTACCAGTAACCGGTGCTTTGTCCTTAGAGCCGAAGGTACCATCCATAAAGTCATTAAACGTTTGACAGCCCGCTAACAATGAAGAGCAGATAATTGCTCCCAAGAGCAATTTTTTATTAATCTTCATGTTCCCTATACCCCAAAAAAATTGAAAGTGTAAATTGAATCGTACTTATTTTACCGCAAAGCGTTAAAAATAAAATGACAAATAAGGATTACAAGGATTGACCTTATAATATTAACTACAGAAAACGTTCATGCGGTTTCAAATAGCGCCACTGACCTTGCGGTAAATCAGCCAGGGTAACATTACCCATGCGAACACGCTTCAAGCCCACAACCGTTAGACCAACAGCTTGACACATGCGACGAATCTGACGCTTTTTACCCTCTTGTAAAATAAATTTTAACTGATCATCGTTTTGCCAAGAAACCTCAGCAGGTTTTAGCTGTTCGCCATCGAGAGAAAGGCCATAATTTAATAAACGTAAGCCATTTTCCCCGATCGTACCCTCAACACGCACTAAGTACTCTTTTTCCACCTCAGAGTCTTCGCCGATCAACTGTCTTGCGATTCGACCATCTTGGGTTAATACCAACAAACCTTGAGAATCGATATCCAAACGCCCAGCCGGTGCTAAACCGCGTAGGTGTTGAGGATCGAAATCATTTTTATTACGATCAAATTGACGCTGGGGTGTAATTAAAGAAGTAGCAAGTTTATAATTGCCATCAGCTTGATGAGAAACATAGCCTACGGGTTTGTTTAATATGATGGTCACACGTTGATCTTGTCTTTGTTGAGCCAATTTATTAAGTGTGATAGTTTGCTTAGGGCTTGCTTTAGCGCCTAAACCAACCACTTGACCGTCGACCTTAACCCAGCCCTTTTCGATATAGTGATCGGCTTCGCGACGCGAACACAAGCCTCTTTCGGCTAATAATTTAGATACACGAACTTTTACTGGTGATTTTTTCATAATTTTGTTTAATTTTATTTATGTCTAACACACAACTCACAAACACATCTTGGCAAAATAAAGTTGATACCTCTCTCAGTGAGGTGGAAAGGTATTGGTTAAAACGACCAGGCGCTCTAACTAGCGGTTTACGTCAAGTGGGCGAATTTGGGATTGAGGTGTTAAACGAATATGTTGCTTATGTAAAAGGCGATGAGGCTTATCCTTTGGGTTTAGCCCTTAATCAACCCATCTGGGTACGTGAAATTTTAATGAGTATTAATAATCACAAAGCTGTATATGCTCGCAGCATCACAGAGCTCACGGCATCTAGAGCGGCCTGGCAAGGCTTAAGAGTACTTCAGGCGCGCCCTCTAGCTGATATTTTATACAATGACGCTGCCATCAGTCGCGGCGATTTTGAAACAACTCAATTAAATGAGGGGCTTTCACTACAACGCTCATTATCAAAGTACTCAGAGCTACCTCAGGGCGAATTCCTAGCCCGCCGCTCTACTTTTTATCAAAACAACCAAGGCATGACGGTAAATGAAGTGTTTTTACCTGGTTTTTGGCAGGAACTCGCTAAACATCCAATACAACAGCAGTTAAGCTTTTAATCAAAGACGATTAGATAGCTAAAGCGTCTTGCTCACCGGTACGGATACGGATTACCTTTTCGACATTAGTCACAAAAATCTTACCATCGCCGATTTTGCCTGTACGAGCAGCCTTGATAATTGCTTCGATACAAGCGTCAGCCTGATCTTTAGTTACCACGACATCAATTCTTACCTTGGGTAAGAAATCAACCACATACTCAGCACCACGATAGAGCTCGGTATGACCACGCTGCCTGCCAAAGCCTCTAACCTCGGTTACGGTTAAACCGTTAACACCGATTTCAGATAACTCTTCGCGTACTTCATCTAACTTGAAGGGTTTAATGATTGCAGTAATTTGTTTCATTAGTTAAACCTTAAAATAAATTGTTTTTATAAATATAAATAAAACTTCCGTTATTATCGTTCATTTATAAAAATTTTACAGCCTGTTGCTCATTATTTTGGCTAGCTTTTAGTATTTAAAGCCATGCGATAGCGGATATCGCCAATCCAAAGCAAAAGCCCCTTCACTAATTCGTGGGCCTGGGGCACTTTGTCGTCTTTTGTATTCGTTAAATTTTAACAAGCGAGCAATTTTATTCACGGTATCAGCATCAAAACCAGTTTGAATAATGTCTTCACTACTTTGTTTGAGCTCCATCAGCCTGTATAAAATCTCATCTAAAATATCGTATTCGGGCAAGCTATCTTGATCGACCTGCCCCTCTGCTAACTCAGCAGATGGCGGACGGGTAATAATACCAACAGGAATAATCTCTTTTTGAGTATTGCGCCATTTTGCTAATCGATAAACTAAGGTTTTAGGAATATCCTTAAGTACGGCAAAACCACCCACCGTATCGCCATAGAGCGTACTATAACCAGTTGCTGCTTCTGACTTATTACCACTATTAATAATCATGCCGCCTAATTTATTAGATAAGGCCATCAACATAACGCCACGAATACGCGCTTGAAGATTTTCCTCAGTGGTATCTTGTGGTAGCCCTGCAAAAAGCGGTGCTAGACCTTGAAGAAAAGCCTTGTACATAGGCTCAATACTAATATCATGGTATTTTACCCCTAAGCGCTGAGACATATCCTCCGCTAAATCTAAGGACAGTTGTGAGGTGTATGGTGACGATAGCATAACGGCAGTGATGTTATCAGGGCCAATCGCATCGTAAAGCACCGCAAGCACCAAGGCCGAGTCCATACCACCAGAAAGACCCAACATGACCTTGTTAACGCCGCTATAGTGTAAAAAATCATGTGTGCAAAGCACTAAGGCACGCCAAATCTCTGATTCAATAAGCTCATTTGCTTGATATAACAAATCTTGATTAATGACCTTGCTCTGGTTTGTATTGTTAAATAACTCGTTGAGCCCCTGAAGCTCAATCAGTGACCATTGATTGTCAGCCTCTAATTGAAAAATCGCCATGGTCTCTACAAAATGGTCAAGCTCTGTTTGTAATTCTTGTTGATTATTTAATAAAAACGCATGACCTTCAAAAATCAGCTCGTCATGACCACCCACTTGGTTGGTATAAAAGAGATTAAAGTGATGCCCTTTGACCTCATCGACTAAACGCTTTTGAAACTCGCTAATGCGGCCCACATGGTAAGGCATAGCATCTAGCAGCAATAAGCTTTGCACGCCCTGCTCTGAAATACGATCGACAAAACCCGTGCGCCAAATATCATCACCAATCGCTGTAGCGAATCGATGCCCTTTGAGCTCAAGGATATTCTGCTCTAAATCAATGCCGTTTTTTAAATAAAACGATCCACCAAGTAATTTGCTACTTTTAGCGGACAATTGATGATGCGTTTGCTTAACCTTGCCTTGACTCAATACTGATGCACTATTAAATAACTGCCCCTCGTGTAGAGTTAAATGCCCTACCACCACATGTAAATCATTAAAAGGCGCTAATTCCTGAGCCAGCTTTGAGAGAGCTGCTTGTTGTTGCTCTAAAAAACTCTCACGGGTAACTAGGTCTTGTAAGCCCACGCCACTTAAAGCCAACTCTGGCAATAGCAAAAGCTCTACACCCTTTGAATGCGCAACTTTGGCAAGGTCGACAATTTTGTTAATATTTGCCGCCAAATCGGCAACTACAAATTTGGCCTGTACTATCGCGACAGTTAAAGGAGTCTTGGTCATAACATTTTCACAAATAAAAATACTGTTTACATCAGTAGGTTGGCAAAGCCTTTATAATTAAAGATTAATCAATTTATACTTTAATTCACGAAAGCGATTAATTACTAACTAGTCGCTGCTCTATTTTACAGATATTTTCAAATCAAATGACTGATTCTACTACGCCAGATAACAACACCCAAAATCAATTCGATAATAAAGCAAAAGCTTGGTCAGCGCGTTTTAGCGAACCGGTTTCCGACTTAGTAAAACGCTATACCGCTTCAGTAAACTTTGACAAACGCTTAGCGGCTTTTGATATTCAAGGCTCACTTGCACATGCTGAGATGCTTGCTCATGTTGGCGTAATTGGCCAAGACGACTTAAAGCAAATCCAAGGCGGCATGGAGGTCATTATCAAAGAGATTGAGGCCGAGGAGTTCGAGTGGTCACTTGATCTTGAGGATGTCCATCTAAATATTGAAAAAAGACTAGTCGAGCTAATTGGTGATGCTGGTAAGCGTTTACACACTGGTCGTTCACGTAATGACCAAGTTGCTACAGATATGCGCCTATGGTTACGCTCTGAGATCGATACCTCAATTGACTTAATAAATCAATTACGTCGCGCCTTAGCACAAGTAGCTCTTGATAATCACGACACCATTATGCCTGGTTTTACTCACTTACAAGTGGCTCAACCAGTAACTTTTGGCCACCACTTATTAGCCTATGCCGAAATGTTCGGTCGTGACGCAGAGCGTTTAGCCGATTGTCGTAAGCGCGTTAATCGCTCACCACTAGGTGCTGCAGCTTTGGCTGGTACCTCTTACCCAATTGACCGCGAACGTAGTGCCGCGAGCTTAGGCTTTGAAGGCATTTGCCGCAACTCACTCGATGCCGTATCAGATCGTGATTTTGCAATTGAGTTTTGTGCAGCTGCTAGCTTAGTGATGACACACATCTCGCGCTTATCTGAGGAATTAATTATTTGGATGAGCCCACGTTTTGGCTTTATTCAGTTGGCTGACCGCTTTTGTACCGGTAGCTCAATCATGCCTCAAAAGAAAAACCCTGACGTACCTGAGCTAGCTCGCGGTAAAACAGGTCGTGTTAATGGCCATCTAATCGCCCTTTTAACCTTAATGAAAGCACAACCTTTAGCTTACAACAAAGACAACCAAGAAGATAAAGAGGGTTTATTCGATACAGCTGACACTTTACGCGATACCTTAACAATCTTCGTGGATATGGTTGGTGGTATTACTGTTAATGCTACTAATATGCGTGATGCGGCCCTCCAAGGCTTCTCCACTGCAACCGACTTAGCTGACTATTTAGTGAAAAAGGGCTTAGCTTTCCGTAATGCTCACGAGGTAGTCGCTTTAGCTGTACGTAAATGTGAAGAGCTTGGTTGTGATTTAGCTGATTTAAATTTAGAGCAGCTCAAAGAGTTTGACCAACGCATTGAAGATGACGTGTTCGATGTGCTCACTCTAGAGGGTTCTGTAGAAGCTCGCAACCACCTTGGCGGCACTGCACCAGAGCGCGTCAAAGAAGAGGCAGAGCGCATTTTAGGTGAGTAATTAAAGCGATTATTGGCTTTAATTAAAATCATAATGAAATAAGGCTAAGAAATTTAATTTCTTAGCCTTATTTTTGGGCATTTAAACGATATTAACGAGCTCAACTGTAGCTGGAGTAGCTTAAGATGCTTAGTAGATCAGGGGCTAATCCTCTTCGGGAGCGCCACGAGAGTTAACCACCCTATAAACCACATCGGAGCTAAAACCACGTGAAGCCAAAAAACGCATTTGCCTAGCTTTTTCCTTAGCTGCTTCCTCAAAGCTTTTTTGCTCTTCTTCGTCTAAAAACTCAGGATCAATAGAGGAATCAGGATCACACTGATCGATACCATATTTAGAACCAAAACGCCTAATCCAAACTTCACGCGCTCTTTGGTACTCGGTTTCTTTGAGATCCTCTTTGAGTTCTAGGAGGCTTTCGCTATCTAAGTCATGCTGAGACAAAACGTGCATAATCTTTTGATTACCCCAGCGATGCTCCCTACTTTGAACAAAACTCTCAACAAAGCGCTCATCAGATTGCCAATTCTCACGTTGTAGTCTGCTAATCACCGAATCAATCTCATCGAAATCATCGGTATAACGTTGCAACCTTTGGCGGAGCTCTTTTTCAGAGTGCTCACGTCTAGATAGGATAGCAATTGCCCTAGCTAAAAGACTTAGTTGTGATTTTTTGGCACGATTGTCAGCTGACTTAGCAGCCAACTCATCAGCTAATGAGCTGTACTCTGCCTTATTGTCGTTACTAGAAGTCATCTACTTAATAATAAACTACTAAGAAACTACTCAGCTTTTTCTGCTGTTTTAGCGGCTTCTTTGGTTGCTGGTTTATCGTCATCAGTAGGCTCTTCAATCTCATCGATCACATCCTCACGACCCACAAGACCAAGTTTCTCGCGAATCTTATTTTCAATATCGATTGCCATGGCTTGGTGCTCACGCAAATACTCGCGAACGTTGTCTTTACCCTGACCTATGCGTGTGCCATCGTAGCTGTACCAGGCACCTGCCTTATCGACGATATCCTCTTTAACACCAATGTCGATAATCTCGCCCTCGCGTGAAATACCGGTACCGTACATGATATCGAACTCAGCCTGCTTGAATGGAGGTGCGATTTTGTTTTTAACTACCTTAACTCGAGTCTCGTTACCTACGATCTCATCACCACGTTTAATAGAACCGATACGACGAATATCTAATCGCACTGATGAATAGAACTTTAGCGCATTACCCCCTGTAGTGGTTTCTGGGCTACCGAACATAACACCAATCTTCATGCGAATTTGGTTAATGAAGATCACCATGCAGTTAGTGCGCTTAATAGAGGCAGTCAACTTACGTAGGGCTTGGCTCATTAAACGCGCTTGTAGACCTGGTAGGTTATCACCCATATCACCTTCGATCTCAGCACGAGGAGTTAGTGCAGCAACTGAGTCAATAACAATGAGATCAACCGAGCCTGAACGAACTAAAGCATCAGTAATCTCAAGAGCCTGCTCACCTGTATCGGGTTGAGAAATTAATAACTCCTCGAGATTAATACCTAAACGACTAGCATATTGAACATCTAAGGCATGCTCAGCATCGATAAAAGCACAGGTACCACCAAGCTTTTGCATTTCAGCAATAACGTGTAAGGTTAATGTCGTTTTACCTGAAGACTCTGGACCATAAATCTCAATCACACGACCGCGTGGTAAACCACCTACGCCCAAAGCGATATCTAGACCTAAAGAGCCTGTTGAAACCACCTGAATATCGTGTTGGATCTCATTATCTCCGTAACGCATAACGGAGCCCTTACCAAATTGCTTTTCAATTTGTGATAAAGCAGCTGATAAAGCCTTTGAACGCTCAGCATTAGCTGCTTTACTTGCTTTTGTACTCATGCAATTTTCCTTATAAAAAACTTTGTGCCTCTGTAGCGAATAAAAATAAAATAAAACTACTACTTTGCGATTATTATGACACTAATTATACTGTATGTTTGCACAGTGTTGCTACTTTTGTCCACCTCTTGTATTTTTCTTGCGACTTATTTTCAAAATGCTACACTTAGCCTTTTGGCAAAAATCTATGTGGTTCAAAAATCTTAAACTATTCCGTCTTAATACTGACTGGAAAATCACTGCTCAAGACCTTGAAGAAAAGCTTCAAGCCTATGCTTTTGTTGAAGGTAGTCCTGGTCAAGACACCAAGCTAGGCTGGGTTAGCCCACTCGAGGAAAGCGGCCTAGTTTATGAAATTGGCCAGTATTACTTTCTCTGCTTACAGGCTGAAAAGAAGTTATTACCAACCAGTGTTATTAACCAATTTACGCGTGAAAAAGCCCTCGAAATCGAAGAGCAGCAAGGTTATAGACCTGGTCGCAAACAAATGCGCGAAATTAAAGAAATGGTAACTGACACCTTAATTCCTAAAGCCTTTAGCATTTTCCGCCAAACTCGCGTGTGTTTGGACTTAGAAAACCATTGGTTATATATTGATGCCGGCACAGCATCTAAGGCTGACGAGGTGATTTCCTTATTAGTTAAGGCCTTAGACCCCATGCCGATCCAATCCTTTATGACTGAGGTTTCGCCTAGTACTGCCATGACCGAGTGGATTTTCAGCGATCAACCTGCTGAGGGCTTTAATCTAGAACCACAAGTGGAGTTTAAATCCACTCAAGAGGACCGCGCTACGGTTCGATTTAGCAACGTTATTCCTGGCCAAGAGGAAGTAACTAAGCATATTGAAAGTGGTAAAGTAGTAACTAAGCTTGGTTTAACCTGGCGTGACCGTATCAGTTTTGTGTTGCATGACACCTTAGAGATTAAACGTATACAAGCTCTAGAAATCCTAGATGAACAACGTAACCCTAGTGATGCCGATGAAATTGAGCGCTTCGAAGCCGATATGACTTTAATGTGCAAGGAGTATTCAGCTTTGTTGGAGGATCTAACTGTCGCTCTTGGTGGTGAAAAAAAGCAATAAACTAATTGAGACTATTGCTTGCCTTACAAAGTAGCTGATATTGCAGCTTAATAGACAAACACACCGCCCTAATTAAATAAGTAAATAAGCGTGAGGTTTCTGAATCTCACGCTTATTTATAGATAGGCTAAAATTTTCTATTAGTTGATAGCCATGCCAGCAGTAGCCTGCTTAAAAGTTTCTAGCGCTTGATTGCAAACCATTTCTTTGTTTGCATT
>JAAZGT010000266.1 GCA_012511095.1 Alcaligenaceae bacterium | reverse complement strand
GGCCAAGAAACAAAGTTAGCCTCTAAGGAATGCAATATTTTTAATAAAATACGCCAAGAGTTGAAGTGATATTCTGATGCAAGACCCGCATTTTCAACTCCTCTAAATAAACCCGCATGCTCAGCAAACTTATGTAATAAGGGTGCTAAGGGCTCACCCATACTGCTTTTTAAGATACCCCTTAGGGCATCGGCCATGCCGACACTAAAAGCAGGGCTTTGATCCTGACTGCCTAAATGCATAAAAACATAGCTCTGAAAGCTCTCAGCATTAGCGGTATTAATGATCTCTGCCTTAGCCTCAGCACTCAAGAAGCAATAATCACCCTGATAAAAGCGCTGCATATCAAAGCTAAAG
Organism: Alcaligenaceae bacterium; assembly: GCA_012511095.1. Lineage (GTDB taxonomy): Bacteria > Pseudomonadota > Gammaproteobacteria > Burkholderiales > Burkholderiaceae_B > Oligella. The sequence continues at coordinate 2,666 of JAAZGT010000266.1, read as the reverse complement.
TCCTTTTTAGCCGCATTATTTGAGATAGGGTAGCTTTGAGCCAAATCCCTAAATACAGGTGCTAATTCTGCGCCTTGGGCTGAAGCCAATTTAGAGGTATCAACCGATAAGGGCATGGTCTTAGTCTTTAGGGCGTAAAGCACATTGACTAAACTCACCACATACAATTGCGACAAGCTATAGCTCATTCTATAACCCCCTCGCGTGTGCATCCAGATTTGCCATGCCGCCTTCATCAACTGCAACTGATTTTGAGCGATCAAAGCCACACGGTTACGAGGCTTTCTTAAAAGCGTTGCAAATTGCTCCTTAGGACAATGATCAATATGCACAATGGGTTTACCCCTTGCTTTAATTAGCTTAGAACTTGCTTTTGAAGCCAAATCAGCAATACCTTGGTCAAAACGATGGCTGTAATTTTGCTCTACAACACCAGCTTGATACACATTAATAAAATCATTAAAGACCACCTCAGTATCGGCACCACGCCAAGCAAAAACGTTTTGCTTGCGGTCACCCACTGCCATCACAAAGCTATCAGGCCCAATAAGGCGCTGAATAAAATCAAATTGCAGTGGTGAAATATCATGAAACTCATCAATAAAGATAAAACGATAACCACTCAATAAGGGATTTTGCTCAAAACCATGGTGATCATATAAATCACTTACCGCCTCCGGAAAACGCCTAAAACCTTCGCGCTCTCGATACCCACTTAAACTCGCTTCATCACGACTATACCAAGTCCAACGTAGCTCCTCATAGCGTTCAAAACAGCGACTCACAAAACGCAGATCAAAGTTTAAACGGTCACTACAAATGTCCATTTGCTCTTCGAAGGACTCTGCTTTAAAAGCCATGGACGCTCTGAAATAATCCAGATCATCTAAGACCAGCCACATATCTTGTTCACTTAATTGGGGAGCATAAAAATCAACACCTATAAAGCTTTCACATACCTCCTCGACCAAGTTAGGTAAGATTTGCTCTACCACCTGTCGGTCGCGTAATACATTACGCTCATCACCCATTGCTCTTAAAGCTTGTAAGGCCAAGGCATCAATGGTGGTGATTTTATTATCATCGTCTAAGTGCAGACCAAGTTTAGCTGTATATTCTGTTAAGACATCAGCACCCGCGCGACTAAAGGCGAGCATTAAACGCTTGCCCTTTTTATCGCGTAGAATCTCCATTTGCTTAGCTAATAAGGTAGATTTACCGCTGCCGGCCACGCCCTCAATTAAAATCGCACGCTTATTTTGTTCAACGAAAAAAGATTGCTTAATCATAATTAAAATCTTGAATTAATTGATAGCATCTAGCATAGCTAGGTTGCGAGCACTATCAAAACGATGCGATTTACCCGTAATCGGGTCTTTAAACTCAATACTACGTGCTAATAATTGTAGAGGATGACTAAAATCATCGGCCTCACGCATGGCTAGTAGCTCGGGGTAAAAATTATCATTACAAATAGCCATACCCAAAGCACTCATATGCACTCTTAATTGGTGTTTTTTACCACTTAAAGGCTCTAATCCATAATGAGAAAACTGCTCACCACGTTGTAATAAGTGAATTTTAGTCTCACTATTGCTCGGTTTATCCACCTCCATCATCGTAAAGTACTGTGGACTTTTGATAATATGGCTTTGATAAACCAAAGGAAATGTCAGCTGATTAGTTGTGGGCGCAATCGCTTCATAGTATTTAAATACTTGGCGACCTTGGAAAAGGCTCTGATACGCCCCCCTATCTTCTTTTCTTAAACTAAATAGCAATACCCCTGCTGTCTCCCTATCTAAACGATGTATAGGAGAAATATCGGGTAAATCAAATTGTTTACGTAAACGCGATAAGGCGGTTTCGTGTAAGTAACGACCGCTAGGAATACTGGCCAGAAAATGCGGCTTATCAACCACTAATAAATGCTTATCTTGATACAAAATATCGAGTTCAAAAGGCACCTCGACCTCATCGGGCACCTCGCGGTAGTACCACAACCAGGTGTCAGGTACAAATGCACTATCAAGATAATAAGACTCCCCTTGAGTATTAACCATCTCACCCGCTGCTAAGCGCGCTTTGATGATATCAGCAGGCATAAAGGGGAAACGCTCGAGCAGAAAGCTCAGCAGGTCTGGCCATTGACCATCACGGGGCAGATATAAACGACTGGGATTAACGCCACCCCGCATAGGCAATGGTGATTTCATACAATTAAAACGGTTTGCTTAGTCCACTAAATCGTAACCAGCCTCATCAAGTGCTGTACGAAGTACCTCAATATCAATGCCATCTTTAGACTTAATTATGGCATTTGCGTTTTCGAGGCTAACCTCAACCTGTTCAACGCCAGGAACTGTAGAAAGGGCCTCGTTAACATGTTTAACGCAATTTTGGCAGGACATGCCATCAACACGAATGGTTTGCTCTTGCATCGTCGACTCCTAAAAATGATTGTAGATTATATTAAGCCATGACTTTATCATGATGTACAGTCAAGATGGTTAAATACAGCGCACAACGCGTGACTCATGAATACCGTCTTCATCACCTGCTTTTAGCACTGAGCCATCGAGCGCAGTTACACCTCGTAGACCCACCGAATACGTCTCAAAACCTAAGCGTTCAAAGTGTGGACTGTAGTCATAGTAATCATGATG
>JAAZGT010000265.1 GCA_012511095.1 Alcaligenaceae bacterium | reverse complement strand
ACCTCGGATTGTAAACGTGGCTTACCTTGGGCATTTTTGCCTTGGGTCCACTCTAATAAGAACTCAACGCAACGAGGGTCTGATAGGTTAAAGAAGAAGTGCTCAGAGCTTTTTAGAACAGGTTTGGTGCCAGTTAAAGTTGAGTAGGGCTCAATTAACTCAGTAGGAGAATACGCGGTACTACAGTGCTCACAGGCATCGCCATATTGATCCTTGGCGTGACAGCTCGGGCACTCACCCTTAATGTAGCGGTCAGGCAGGAACATGCCCTTAACTGGGTCATAGAATTGCTCAATGCTACGCTGACTAATAAAACCAGCAGCCTTTAAAGAGCGATAGATATCTTGAGAAAGCTCGACGTTTTCTGGGCTATGGGTATTGTGCCAATGGTCGAATTTAATGTGGAAGCCATTGAGGTATTTAGGTCTTTCGGCAGCAATTTTAGCAACCAGTTCCTCAGGGCTAATACCCTCGCTTTCGGCTTTTAACATAATAGGCGCGCCGTGCGCATCATCAGCACAAACAAAGTGTACAGTGTGACCGGCCATTCGCAACGCTCTTACCCAAATATCGGCTTGGATATACTCCATGATGTGGCCGATATGGAAAGAACCATTAGCATAGGGTAAAGCAGTGGTAACGAATAGAGTACGAGACATAAGAGACGATGAATTTAATAAAGACAAAAAATAAAGGATTAATTACTTAACCCTTTATTCTAATCTATTGACAATGAATTATTTTGCGGAAGGCCAATAATTGGAGAAGAGAACCTTTATTTAAGCTCTTGGAACTCCACATCAGTGACCTCGGATTCGGGTGGTCGTGTAAAATTACTTGCTCCACCGGTGTATTTGTTGCGGTAACGAGCAGTAAAGTCTTGGGTCTTGGTGCGAGCACGAGTGCGATGCTCTTGCCAAAATTGTTGCGCAGAAAATGATCTACCGCGTAGACGATTAATAATATAAAAAATACCAACGCCGATTAGGAGAATAAAAACAAATGAAAAAGCCAATACCAAACTAAAAAACGATATAGTAATAAAAGTGATAGTGGCAAAAATACGTTGAAATAAATCTTTCATGATACGAAATACTCCGTGTAGTGGTCTGGTTTTCGTAGTCTAAATAACAATACAGAATTAATATTAGGTAGTACTATTTAATTCTACTTTATAAATTTGGAAAAACATCAGAATGAACGCAGAACTTGCAACCTTATACAGTCGCTTACAAAAAGAGCTGGTTGATCCTAGTTTGGGTATCAATATTGGTCACAAAATCAAAGAGCGTGACCTAAGTTTAAAAAAAGGGATGATGTCTTTAATTAAGGGCGCATCTTTGCATTTCAAGTTCGAGCCTGGTTATTTATTAGGCAAAGACAAAGAAAAAGTCATTATTCATATTCGTCAAATCGCTGAGGAGTGCGGTTTTCCAGATATCGAGATTGAGTGGTTAGACACGATTCGTACTCATGTGGTTCAAGGCGGTCTTAAAGCACTTAAATCCGTTAAAAACATTGTTGCCGTTTCTTCAGGTAAAGGGGGCGTCGGTAAAAGTACCACCTCGACTAATATTGCCTTAGCCTTAGCCGAAACAGGTGCTAAAGTCGGTATTTTAGATGCTGATGTTTATGGCCCAAGCCAGCCTTTAATTTTAAATATCGAAGACGCCAAAATTGAATCAGTAGACGAGGGCCAAGAGGGTCGCATGAAGGCTCAAGAGGCTTATGGCTTAGCAGTTAACTCCATCGGTTTTATGTTAGAGCCCGATGATCCAGCGATTTTGCGTGGTCCAATGGTGGCGCAGGCAGTTGATCAATTATTAAACCAGACAGCATGGCCTGATTTAGATTATTTAATCATTGATATGCCTCCAGGTACGGGTGATATTGCCTTAACCTTATCGCAAAAGGCCCCATTAACGGGTTCGGTTGTTGTAACCACGCCTCAAGATGTGGCTCTATTAGATGCGCGTAAGGGTTTACGTATGTTCCAAAAGGTTAATGTACCTATTTTGGGCGTGGTAGAGAATATGAGTGTCCATGTTTGTAGTAATTGTGGCCATGCGGAGCATATTTTTGGCGAAGAGGGTGGTAGGAATATGGCCGAGGAGCTAGAGGTTCCATGGTTAGGTGCGTTACCATTGAGTAAAGCAGTGCGTGAGCAAACTGATGCTGGTAAGCCTACTGT
>JAAZGT010000264.1 GCA_012511095.1 Alcaligenaceae bacterium | reverse complement strand
TCACCTCATTTTTTTGCAGTTTTTGCTAATTTAGAAAACCGAGCTGTTTTACTTGTTGGAGCAGGAGCCGTTGCTGAGCGTAAAGCCACTGCTTTATTAAAAGCTGGGGCTCGTATCAAGGTAGTCGCTCAAAATTTATCAAAACAGTTCTTGTGTTGGCAGGAAGAGGGCAAAATTGAGTATCTAGGTAAGGACTTTTACCCTGAGCAGATGTTTTCGGTGTTCTTAGCCGTGGCAGCTACTGATGATGAGGCTTTAAATCAGCGAGTTTATTTAGCAGCCGAAGCGCAATCTAAGCTTTGTAATGTGGTTGACAGTCCAGCGCATTGCTCTTATATTACGCCAGCTGTCATTGATAGACATCCATTACAAATCGCTATTAGTAGCGGTGGCACTGCACCAGTATTAGCACGCTTATGGCGTGAGCGTATTGAGAGCATTTTGCCCCAACACATCGGTAAGGTAGCAAGCTTTGTGCAACCGTGGCGCGAGAGCGTAAGGCAAAAGCTTAATACTTTGGCTAAGAGGCGTTATTTTTGGGAGGATATCTTCCGTGGTCCCCTGAGTGGTTTGATTGCGGCCGATGATCAACAAAGAGCCGCGGAACTACTTGATAATTCCTTATTAAAAGCCCAAGAAAAACAGTATCAACAAAAACTTGGTGAGGTGGTTCTAGTCGGTGCAGGCCCAGGTGACGCTGGATTACTTACGCTCAATGCCTTACAAGCTATACAAGCAGCTGATGTGGTGCTTTATGACGCCTTAGTCTCTCCTGAGGTGCTTGAATTAGTGCGTCGTGATGCTGATAGAGTAAATGTCGGTAAAAGAGCCGGTGCCCATCAGGTGATACAAGAAAATACGAATGAGTTGATGGTCAAATTAGCTAAAGAGGGCAAGCGCGTGGTTCGGCTAAAAGGCGGCGATCCTTTTGTTTTTGGCCGTGGTGGCGAAGAAGCGCAAGTGCTGGTTAATGAAAACATACCTTTCCGCATCGTACCTGGTATTAGTGCAGCTCTGGGCGCTACCGCTTATGCAGGTATTCCTTTAACCCATCGTGATTTAGCCCATAGTGCCATTTTAATTAGTGGTCACGGTGCCGAAGACAAAGACGCTAATGACTGGCAAGCCTTAGCTAAAACAGATCAAACCCTAGTGATTTACATGGGCACAATGAAAGCAGCAGTTATTCAGGAGCAATTAATCGCTCATGGTCGTAAGGCAACTACGCCAGTGGCCATTATTAGTAGTGGTACCACCGCTTCGCAAGAAGTCACGGTGGGGGTGCTGAGTGATTTAGCTGAGATAGCTGCTGAGGCTCCTCGTCCAGCCTTGATTGTGATTGGCGAGGTAGTTAGTTTGAGGCAGCAGTTAGCTTGGTATCAACACGCCCAAGAGCCAGTGATTGAGGCAGTGGCGGTCTAATCAATAGGCATAGAAAAACCCAAGCTCCCTAAAGAGAACTTGGGTTTTTGTTAACAATTAAGCTTCTTCGAGGCTTTTGAACTCTTTGCGTAGTTCACGTTTTAATAATTTACCAGAGGCATTGCGTGGTAAATCGTCTTTAAAGTGCACTACCTTAGGGACTTTAAAAGGAGCTAAGTGTTGCTTAGCAAAGGCAATTAATTCAGCAGCGCTAATATCCTCACCATCTTTGAGACTTACGACGGCGCAGACAACCTCAAGCCATTTTTCATCATCAATGCCGATGACAGCCACCTCGGCCACTGCGGGGTGCTTGTAGAGGCACTCCTCAACTTCGCGACCAGAGACCAATATACCGCCAGTATTGATGGTATCTTTAATGCGATCAACGATATAAATAAAACCATGTTCATCCATATAGCCAAGGTCGCCTGAATGGAACCAACCACCCTCAAATGCGGCTTCAGTTTCTTCGGGGTTATTCCAATATTCGTTCATTAAATGGGGCGTACGATGAACAATCTCACCCATTTCGCCTAAAGGCACATCTTGCATGTTGTTATCAACAATGCGGGTTTCGACGTTAAGTACTGGGCGACCTGCGGATGCTGGAGCAATATCATGGTCTTCTGGCGATAAACACGATACTAAGGGTGCACACTCGCTTTGACCGTAACAGTTAAAAAAGCGTAACTCAGGTAATAGTTTGCGTAACTCTTGTAGCACAGGCAAAGGCATGATTGAGGCACCATAATACCCTTTACGTAAGCTCTGATACTCCTCAGGTTTGAACTCGCTATGACGCAATAAAGAAATCCACACGGTGGGTGCAGCAAAGAAGGTATTAATTTTTTCTTTTACAAAAAGTTCAAAACAGATCTCGGGTTTAGGCGATTTAATGATGATATTTTCTGCGCCTGTCAGTAGTGATGGCATTAAAAAGACATGCATTTGAGCAGAGTGGTAAAGCGGTAGGGCAGCTAAGTTGCGGTCTTCGCTATTAAGCTCCAAAGCATAAATCGCACTCATATACTCTGCTAAAAAGGCCTCATGGCTTAATAAAGCGCCTTTAGGTAATGAGGTTGTGCCTGAGGTATAGAGGATCTGTGCGGGTGATTGTGAATTAAAATCGACAGCTTGTTGGTATAGTGCACTCTCTTCAAGTGGCGTTTCAAGAGCGACCTGGTTTAGTGCGGTGCTTAAAATATCATGCTCAGAAGCTCCGCTATGGATTGTTCCATAGAGTCGCATAGCTGGTAGTTCATCTTGTAGTGATTCGACAGTGGCGGCTAAATCCGTGTCATAAAAGATAGCGACTGAGTTACTTTGTTTGAGGATATATTTGAGCTCATTGGCGGTTAAGGCAAAATTAACTGGTACATGGACAATTCCTAAACGTACGCAGCTGAGCCAAAGTAGGACATAGGCATCGCTGTTAGCGCCGTAAGCCGCAATATGATCGCCGCTTTTAAAGCCCTGTGCGAGTAAATAATTCGCAATATGATCGACAGCAATGTCCATTTGCTGATAGGTCCAGCGACGCTCATCAAAGGTGATGGCCTCTTTGTGTGAAAATTTTCTTACTGCTCTTTTAATGCCCTCGTTGATGGTGTTTCTTCTTGCTATTTTATGATTCATGATGCTATTAGTCTCCACAGTCATAGCCACTGTATACGAGGCGCAACGAATCTCGCTAGAGGACGAAGGCCTAACGTATCAGTTGTTGTTTGGGTGTATTGTCTCTTTATTTTAGAGAGCTCTTATTTAGTAATAGAGACTTATCGTACTCGCTTAGTGTGGGAAATGAAAAGGAGGAAAACCCTTAACGACTTAGTAAAAACAGTGCAAAAGACGTTTAAAAAGATGAGAAAATAGCAAGACAATTTGCTTGTTGATAGCGTAAATCAAAGGCATGATGGATGACCTTTATCCGCCTTTGATCAAACTCAAACTGTATAAGAATACGCGCTGTTCTTGA
>JAAZGT010000263.1 GCA_012511095.1 Alcaligenaceae bacterium | reverse complement strand
CCGGTGACGTGACGCACTGAAAGCGCCGCTCCACCGCGCGAGTCACCATCAAGCTTGGTCATAACCACACCGGTGAGCGGTAAGACATCCGAGAAAGCTTTGGCTACATTAACCGCGTCTTGACCCTGCATGGCATCGACCACGAATAAAGTCTCAACCGGATTGAGGAATTTATGCAGACCGCTAATCTCATCCATCATCTCTTGGTCAATACCCAAGCGACCCGCCGTATCCACAATTAAAACATCGTAGAAATGGCGTTTAGCATGATCAACTGCTGCTTTAGCGATATCTAATGGCTTTTGAGAGCCATCAGATGGGAAGAAATCAGCGCCTACTTGCCCAGCCACTGTTTTTAGCTGCTCAATCGCTGCAGGACGATACACGTCAGCACTCACCACGAGTACTTTTTTCTTGTCGATTTTTTTGCCGCCGGAGGTTAATTCGCCCTCAAGTAATAAGCGCGCTAACTTAGCAGTGGTGGTGGTTTTACCTGCACCCTGTAAACCTGCCATTAAGATAACGGCTGGCGGCTGTGCTGCTAAAGATAACTCGGTTTCGGCCAGCGGTAAATCACCGCCCATAATACGTGTTAGCTCCTCGCTAACGACGCCGACCAAGGCTTGACCTGGGTTTAGACTACCCACGACCTCTTGGCCCATGGCCTTTTCTCTGACCTCTTGAATGAACTCCCTAACAACGGGTAAGGCCACGTCCGCTTCTAGCAATGCCATGCGGACTTCTCTAAGCATTTCTTGCGTGTTGGCTTCGGTCAAACGAGCCTGACCACGCATGGTTTTTACTACTCTAGATAAACGATTCGTTAAATTATCAAGCATTATTCATCACTCTATGGTTGGGCAGAAAGGTTATAATGCTTCTTATTGTTTGTTATTGATTAAAAGAAGCCTTTCTACTTTATGTCACTAGACATTGTATTGCACTATCTATCAGCTTTGGCATATCTCTTGCTTGCAAGCTCAATTTGGTATCCCTTGTGGAAAAATCAAGAGCTCAACAATAGCAAGAATTTTCGCCATTGGGCGCTGCTCTTAACGCTACTTTTACACGGTGGTGCAGTTCATTATGCCATGCTTTATAGCGATCATATCCGCATAAACTGGGCTCTCAGTCTATCCCTCACCACATGGATAGCCATGATTATTTATTGGGTAGAAAGTAATTTTGTACCCATCAAAATCTTATTACTATTTTTAGGCTTTCTAAGCGCTATTATCTGCTTAATTTCTGCTTTATTTCCCGTCAGCGAAAGCGCAGCGATTATTCAGGTTAATAGTGAAATTTTCCGGGTGCATTTAATTCTCTCGCTATTTGCCTATAGCGTCATTGCCTTAGCAACTATTCAGGCATTATTAACTACGGTCTTAGATCGATATTTACATAAGCCTCATGACTTTGATTATAAACAAAAGTTTTTAAACCGTTTAATTGAGTCACAGCCGCCTCTGTTATTGCAAGAGCGTATTTTATTTAGACTGATCTGGATTGGTTTTATTCTACTAACCCTATCCATTATGACCGGTAGTTGGGTCTCTATACGTTACCATGATCAGATAATACCTTATGATCATAAGAGCTTTTTCACTCTACTCGCTTGGCTTGTCTTTGCCTTTTTATTAACCGGTCGAATTATCAGGGGTTGGCGTGGTCGCATTGCTCTACGCTGGAATTTACTCGGTTTCTTTTTATTAGTATTGGCTTATACTGGTTCAAGATTTGTCTTCGAAATGATTCTCGGCCGCTAGTAATTGCCGACCATAGGTTTTAAATGAGAATTTTACTTTTATTAATTATTGCTGGTATTGCGCTATTATTAATTAGTCGTGCGTTGGGCAATGCGCGCCAAGCCATGCAACAAAAAGAGGCTAATCAAAATCTAGGCCAAAACAAAACTATTACTATTGTGCAATGCGCTCATTGTGGCGTGCATATTCCCGAAAATGAGGCAGTACATTATCAAAACAAAACTTGGTGTAGCTTAGAGCACGCACAGGCTGCAAACAAAGTTTAATTAAGCTTGAGAGCACTGCAATGAAACAGCCAAGCGAAAATAAGAAAAAAACACCTCAATTAAACCTTGACAGGCATGGTTGGCTACGTCAGCTTCATGGTTTAAGCAGCTCTAGCCTAAGCCTGCCAACTGCCTCAACAACACATCAACGACAAGGCACTAACAATAAAAGCAAAGCCCCTTTAGTCAAACATATTGTTTCGCCTAATTTCTCTGACAGACCCGTTGGCATAAGACCCAGTTTATTGGTTATTCACCATATCAGTTTACCGCCAGATCAATTTGGTGGTCCTTATATTGAGCAGCTATTTACCAATAAACTCAACCCTAAAGATCACCCATTTTTTAATGAGATTAAGGACTTACGTGTATCGGCGCACTTCTTAATAGGTCGCGACGGTCAAATTGTACAGTTTGTAAGTACTGAGAAAATGGCTTTTCATGCCGGTCAATCCGATTTTGTTGGACGTGGACCATGTAATCCCTACTCCATTGGTATTGAGTTAGAGGGTAACGGCACTCAGGCCTTTGAAGATATTCAATATAGTCACTTAGGCTTATTAACTCATGTTTTAAGGCGACGTTATAACCTAATTGCGGTTAGGGGTCATGAGCATATATCACCAGGTCGAAAACAAGACCCTGGCCCTTATTTTAATTGGCAACGCTATGCCAAAGAAGCCTCATGGCAGAAAAGGCAACTACCCTAGCTAATAAGCTCTTAACTAGATCAATGACGCCGTTGCTCCATCATACCGCACTGCTTGATGCGATAAACTAACTCGACAATATTTCTGACTTGGTACTTATGAATAATATTGGCTCGGTGTATTTCGACAGTTCGCACAGATATCTTTAAAGCAGCGGCACACTCTTTACTGGTTAAGCCCT
>JAAZGT010000262.1 GCA_012511095.1 Alcaligenaceae bacterium | reverse complement strand
GAGTTCAAAAACAAAGCCGCAGGTAAACCTGATGAGTTAGCTGTCTTTGGTGCAATTACCGTTGGCTCAATTACGATGAATAGCTCCCCTATTAAACTAGAGGACTTTAGACCGATGGCACGCTTAACGGCGGAGTATTTAGTTCTTGCCGTAAGCCCCAACTCCCCATATAAATCACTAGATGATCTGGCAGTTGCTCTTAAAGAAAATCCGGGCGCTGTTCCTGTTGGAGGTGGTTCAGCAGGTGGTGTTGACCATGTAGCCTTAGCTTTATTAGCCAAAGCTGCTGGTGGCGACGCTGGAAAAATCAACTATATTCCACAAGCTGGGGGTACTGAAACCATTACAGGCATTGTCAATGGCACCTTAGCTGCTGGTATTTCGGGCATTTCTGAATTCCAGCAATTCGCCGATATGGGTCGAGTAAAAATCCTCGGCATTACTTCAGCCGAACGCATGGAAGGGATTGATATTCCTACCTTTAAAGAGCAAGGCTATGACATTGAGCTAGCTAACTGGCGAGGTTTCTTAGGCTCGCCTAATATGCCCGAAGAAAATTACCAAGAGTGGATTGAACGCTTCAAACAGCTTAACGAAAGCCAAGAATGGAAAGACGTTATGAAAACCCAAGGTTGGGAGCCGTTCTTCCTCACAGGCGATGACTTTGGCAAATTCATTGAGGCCGAATCAGTACGCATTAACGGTGTATTAAAAGACACCGGTTTAGTCAAATAATAAAAACTAAGCTAAAGCCGGCAGTTAATACTACCGGCTTTTTTAATGCTGTTCTTTTTAAGGTTATTTATTATGCAAGAACAACAATCAAAACCTTGGTGGCTCGGCATCGCAGTGATGATCTTAGGAGCTATTTGTCTTTATAGCGCAAGCAAATTATCTAGCACTGCTCAATACGCTGCTATCGGTCCTGGGCTCTTTGTCAATTTTGCCGGTTTTGGTCTACTGCTTTTAGGTTTCTTATTAACCATACAAATCGCACGTGGTGAAACCTTTGAGGCCCAAGATACGGAAAATGCCAGTGGCTCTACCCCCATGGATAAACGTGCTTTCATTACCTCGACCCTTGGTTGTTTAGTGCCAGCCCTAACCGTCACATTTATCGGCATACCATTTAGCTCAATGTTATCTTTTGCCTTAATTGCTAGGGCTTTTGGTTCAAACAAACTATTGATCGACCTGTTAAGTGGTTTCACATTAGGGGCTCTAAGCTGGTTGCTCTTTAGTTATTTGGGGTTAAATCTAGGCGATTTTTTCCCCTTAATTACAATGAGGGCCTAAATGGATACGATTAATCTTCTTCTACAGGGGTTCCTAGTCGCTTTTCAGCCCATGAATTTAGTTTGGGCTTTTGTTGGCTCTATGCTGGGTACGGCGATTGGTATTTTGCCAGGAATCGGTCCTGCCTTAACCATTGCTCTTTTATTGCCCGTTACTATTTCAGTAGGCCCAGTTTCAGCATTTATCATGTTTGCTGGCGTTTTTTACGGTGCCATGTACGGTGGATCTACCACTAGTATTTTAATTAATACCCCGGGTGAAGCTGGCTCCATGATGACGGCCCTCGAAGGTAATAAAATGGCCCGTAACGGTCGAGGTGCAGCTGCTCTTGCAACTGCTGCAATTGGCTCCTTCGTGGCAGGCACCTTTGCCACCATGCTACTAACCTTTGCTGCACCAACGGTGGCTGAATTAGCCTTCTATATGAAACCTGCGGATTACTTCGCGCTGACTATTTTGGCCTTTACCTCCGTTGCTGTTGTTATGGGCACCTCACGTGTACGCGGTTTTATTTCATTATTTATCGGTTTAGCATTTGGGGTGATTGGTATTGATCAAATGACTGGTCAACCACGGATGACCTTTGGTGTTGCCGAGCTACTAGATGGCATGGAATTAACCGTCGTACTGGTATCACTATTTGCTGTCGGTGAAGTAATTTATGTGGCTAGTCGTTACCACAAAGAAAAGGATGAAATTACAGGCATTAACAAGGGTGAGCGTTGGATGACAAAAGAAGACTGGCGCCGTTCTTGGAAACCATGGGTACGTGGCACATTTATCGGTTTCCCTTTAGGTGCGATTCCTGCTGGTGGTTCTGAAATTCCAACCATGCTCTCCTATACCTTAGAGAAAAAACTCTGTAAACACAAAGAAGAGTTTGGAACAACAGGTGCTATTGAGGGTGTCGCTGGCCCAGAAGCGGCAAACAATGCCTCAGCAGCAGGTGTATTAGTGCCTTTATTAACCTTAGG
>JAAZGT010000261.1 GCA_012511095.1 Alcaligenaceae bacterium | reverse complement strand
TTTATACATGATATCAGGATCAACTAAGACAGGATCAACGGTTTCCCAAACTGCTTCACCGTCTTTATCTGTACTTAAAACCTTGTAAAAACAACTCTCACGACCAGTATGACAAGCCACACCACCAATTTGTTCCACCTTGAGCAAAATCACATCTGCATCACAATCCAATAAGATTTGATGCACTGTTTGGGTGTGACCAGAGCTTTCACCCTTACGCCAAAGTTTTTTACGAGAGCGTGACCAATAAACGCCACGCTTTGTTTTTACTGTTTCTACTAGAGCTTCGTGATTCATCCAAGCCACCATAAGAACACGATCGGTCTGCCAGTCCTGTGCTATGACAGGAATTAGACCTTGATCATTAAAGTTGACTTGTGTAATCCATTCCATTTAAACCATCCTTACAGCGATACCTTGATCGTGCATAAATTGCTTGCACTCCCCAATGGTATAGTCACCAAAGTGGAAAATACTCGCCGCTAAGACTGCACTCGCACCACCGATACTCACGCCATCAGCCATGTGCTGTAGATTACCCACACCACCCGAAGCAGTAACTGGGATTGAAACAGCATCACTGACAGCACGAGTCAGCTCAAGGTCAAAGCCATCTTTGGTACCATCACGGTCCATACTGGTGACTAAAAGCTCACCAGCGCCGTTTTGAGCCATTTTAATGGCCCATTGTACAGCGTCAATGCCAGTACCTTTGCGGCCACCATGAGAATAAACCTCCCAACGTGGATCCTCACCCTCGGCACTCACACGACGAGCATCTACAGCCACCACAATGCGCTCAGAGCCGAAGCGCTCTGCTGCCTCACGAATTAAATCAGGGTTAGCAATAGCGGCACTACCGATAGAAACCTTAGACACGCCAACGTCAATCAGCCGTTGGATGTCATTTAGTTCACGTACACCACCGCCAACGGTTAGGGGAATGGAAATAGCTGCTACAGTCTGCTCAATAATGGGCAAAATCAAATCACGATCGTCGCTAGTTGCAGTGATGTCTAAAAAAGTCAGTTCATCGGCTCCCTGTTCACAATAGCGTTTAGCTATCTCAACCGGATCGCCTGCGTCTCTAAGACCGACAAAATTTACACCCTTAACAACACGACCACCATTGACATCTAAGCACGGGATGATTCGCTTATATACAGTTGATTGCTGGTTTAATTGGTCGTTTTGCATTATTCCTCTGCTTCTTCAAAATAGTCGTCTACGTAATCTAGGGCCTCTTCGAAATCTAAAGTGCCCTCGTAAATACTACGACCTAGGATAACGCCCTCAATGCCCTCATCGGACACATTACAGAGCGCTTCGATATCACTGATATCGGTTACACCGCCTGAGGCGATGACTGGGATGCGAGTAGCCTGAGCTAAACGTACAGTGGCCTCAACGTTAACGCCAGTTAACATGCCGTCGCGACCAATATCTGTGTAAATAATTGACTCTACACCAAAGTCCTCAAAACGTTTTGCCATTTCGATAACGTCGTTTTTAGTTACCTTGGCCCAACCGTCAGTGGCTACTTTACCGTCTTTGGCATCTAGACCAACAATGATATGGCCGCTAAAGGCGCTACAAGCATCTTGTAAAAAGCCAGGGTCTTTGACTGCAGCAGTACCGATGATGACATAGTCAATGCCACTATCTAAATAATGCTCAATCGTTGCCATATCACGGATTCCGCCACCAATTTGTACCGGTATTTCACGATCAATGGTAGCTAAGATATCTTCGATCGCCGCTTGGTTTTTAGGACGTCCAGCAAAGGCGCCATTAAGGTCAACTAAATGCAGACGCTCAGCGCCTTTTTTTAGCCAAGCTTCAGCAACTGTGCTGGGATTATCAGAGAAAATAGTGGTGTCGTTAAGATCACCTTGTCTGAGGCGGACACACTGTCCGTCTTTTAAGTCGATGGCTGGGATCAGCAGCATGATATTACAGAATATAAATTTAAATTTTTATCGAAATAGTGTTGGAAACTTATCCAACACCCCGTAAACACTATTTATACCTTATTTTTAGCACTAAACCTAAATAATAGTGGTGATAAATACAATTAAATTGCTTGCTTTATGCGATTCCACACGTTGTGTCGTCCAAAGCCTACGAAGAACAGCGCTCGTGAGACTTCTACAGACAAAATGAGGCTCTATTGTAGAGCCCCATTGTGACAGAATAACTACAGCATAAGCTTAGAGCACACCCTTGGTTGAAGGGATCACACCAGCCATGCGAGGGTCTTCAGCTAAGGCCATACGCAAAGCGCGGCCAAAAGCTTTAAACACCGTCTCAGCTTGGTGATGCGAATTAATACCTTTTAGGTTGTCGATGTGAAGAGT
>JAAZGT010000260.1 GCA_012511095.1 Alcaligenaceae bacterium | reverse complement strand
CCTCATTAACTAAACAGTACACGGCTCTTTTAGCGACTGAGGGTGTTGAATTAAACTTTACCGAAAACGGTATTAGACGTATAGCTGAAATTGCTTATGAGGTTAACGAAACAACCGAAAATATTGGCGCTCGTCGCCTCTATACCGTAATGGAAAAGCTGCTTGAAGACTTATCCTTTAGCGCAACGGCAGCCCAAGCTGGCACCATAGTAAACATTGATACCGCTTATGTTAACGATAAGCTCGATGAAGCCGCTTCGGACCAAGATTTAGCGCGTTACGTACTCTAATTCTCTAGACTAGAGCTTTTTAGTACCCATCAAGATAATCCGCCATACTCCTAGGAGTGTGGCGGATTTTTAATGCTTGTTAAGGCTAAATTTGTACTATCTTTTGAGCTCAATAATTTCGTACTTATCATTTTGGTAACGCACTTTAAAGCGTACCTCATCACCTGGCTCAACCTCGTGTAATAAGCTGGGATCGATGTCGTAAACTAATGTCATGGCTGGTAAATTTAAATCTGAGATTGCACCATGCTTAAGTGTTATTGTGCCTTTATTTAAGTCTAAGCGACGAACCTCACCCTTAGCACTAGCCTCACTTTGAGCCATACCAATACCAACACTCCCTATAATGGCAGTTGCTGCCGCAAGAGCTGTTAACAGTTTTTTCATCACTAATACTCCTTTTTATCTTCTATCTATTTTAACTCTTAAGTTGCCTAGCTATAATAGATTAGTTTTTAAATTACACCCTTTAACAATTTGACGTATTAATATGACCAATCGACTTAGCACTATTGTGACTAAAACTGGCGACTCAGGCACCACGGGGCTGGCTGATGGCCAGCGTTTAACTAAAAATCACCCACGCATTTGCGCCATTGGTGAGGTAGATGAGCTTAATAGCCATATCGGCTTATTAGTTAGTCAAATTCAATTAATGAGTAGCGACGATCTACAAAAGCACTTAGATCTACTCTCGCAAATACAGCACGCTTTATTTGATTTAGGAAGCGAATTAGCTATCCCTGGCTATAACGCCCTAAACACAAGTGTTGTGACTCACATCGAAGCGCAGATTGAAGCCATGCTCGAGCACCTACCACCACTCAAAGAGTTTATCTTGCCGGGCGGTTGCTTACAAGCTGCACAAGCTCATATTTGTCGAAGCGTTAGTCGTCGCTGCGAGCGCACTTTAGTAGAGCTTAATAACCAAGAGCCTCTTAGCGACTTATCAATGCAACTAATTAATCGACTGTCAGATTATTTCTTCGTTTTAGCTCGTGAACTCAATCGTCATGAGCAACGTAGTGACATTTTCTGGCAACAAAATGTCATTTAAGCTAAGGATAGCGATTAACTCTTTTTAAAGTACAACATGATTATCCAACACCCCCAATTTGACCCTGTCGCACTTTCTTTAGGTCCAATACAAATTCATTGGTATGGACTAATGTATTTACTGGCTTTTGCTATCGCCTGGCTGTTAGGACGCCATCGCATTAAGCAAGGTTATATCGACATCACTCAAAAGCGCTTTGAGGATCTACTCTTTTACGGCATTGTAGGTGTTGTACTAGGCGGTCGTTTAGGCTATGTGTTGTTTTATCAAGCCAGCTATTACCTAAAGCATCCGTTTGAGATCTTGGCAGTATGGGACGGTGGTATGTCCTTTCACGGTGGCTTAATTGGTGTACTCTTAGCGATATGGTTTTTTGCACGTCAAGAGGGTAAGACATTCTTCCAAATTGGTGATTTTGTGGCGCCATTAATTCCATTAGGCTTAGCGGTGGGTCGTTGGGGTAACTTTATGAATGGCGAGCTTTGGGGTCGTCCGACCAATGGTAATTGGGGCATGATTTTCCCCATGGCCGATGGGCTACCTCGTCACCCCTCACAACTCTATCAAATGAGTTTAGAGGGTATTTTGCTCTTTGTGTTTTTATGGTTTTATTCAAAAAAACCGCGCCCAACAACACATGTGAGCGCGGCTTTCTTAATTGGTTATGGCCTATGTCGATTCATTGCCGAGTTTGGGCGCGAACCAGACAGTCACTTGGGTTTACT
>JAAZGT010000259.1 GCA_012511095.1 Alcaligenaceae bacterium | reverse complement strand
GCGATTCTTAATATTACTTTGCCACTTTTTTTATTGATTGGTGTGGGCTATAGCTCCATTAAATTAGGTTTTTTAACGCTTGATCAAAATCGAGGTTTAGGTAGCTACGTCCTTAATTTCGCCTACCCTGCTCTTGTTTTTAACGCCATTTCTACCCTTGATATTACCAGCGCTTTTATTTATGAGTATGTATTTATATATGGTGGTATTACCATCGCACTCTATTGGGCTGGCGTTTTAATTAGTCTCAAAGTGTTAGGTAGAAAGGCCGTGCAATCGGCACTTAATGGCTTAGGCCTTATTTTCTGTAACACCGCTTTTTTAGGCTACCCTGTTTTGGCCCAAGTTATTGGCTCAGAAAAAGCTGCCATCTTTTTGAGCATGAACTTATTGTTTGAAAACTTGCTTGGCGTATTACCGACGATTTTACTTTGCGAACTCTCTTCGGGTAAAAAGAAAAACATCCTCAAGCTACTAAAGACTGCACTACAAAAGATTTTTAGCAGCCCACCCATTGTCGCTATTATCAGTGGCATTATCTTCTCATTACTTGATTTTGGTGTGGTTGAACCAGTGCGCAAAACCCTCACTATGTTAAGTATTGCGGCAGCACCTGTTGCTCTTTTTGCCATTGGTGCCAATCTTAATGCCATACGTTTCCGTTCGAGTATTAGAGCGGCGATTCCTATCACCCTTGGCAAATTAGTACTATTTCCAAGCTTGATATTTTTAGGATTTACGCTTTATGGTGTGGATGATCCAACCACGGTTATGTCTGGCGTTTTATTGGCCTCAGCACCTGCAGCAACACTTTATGCTCTCATCGGCATTCAGTATGGCGAAGGTGGCACCACCTCAGGCAATTTAATCGTAATGACATTGGCATCATTCTTTAGTTTAAGTCTGATTTTAGCCCTTTGGGATTACTTCTATGGTTTCCCCATGGCGCTCTAAACATTCTAGGGAGTGTTAAAGCGATTGATTGTTATAGATTTAATCATCTAAATTGTAACAAACCATTAACACCCCCTTGAAACTACAGAAATCGCCCATATAATTAGCACTCATAGGGTCAGAGTGCTAACAGTCGGCCCGAATTTAAAAACTTTATTTGATTTTTCTAATTCTTTAAGGAGTTTCCTATGGCATTGCGTCCTTTAAAAGACCGCGTAATTATCAAGCGTTTAGACAATGAACGCACTACTGCCTCAGGTATTGTTATCCCTGAAAGCGCTGCTGAAAAGCCTGATCAAGGTGAAGTGATCGCTGTTGGTCCTGGCAGAACAGCTGACAACGGCACCGCCATTCCTATGGAAGTTAAAGTGGGCGATAAAGTGTTATTCAGCAAATACACTGGCCAAACTGTAAAAGTTGACGGCGAAGACTTATTAGTTGTTCACGAAGACGAAATTTTAGCGATTGTTGAGTAATCGTACGCTATAGACGTTCCTTCGCTGTATTGCGATTAAGTGACAGCGAGTTTTTATAAAGAATTTTTAATCAATCCTGATGTTCATCAGGTTCGATCAATACAAGGAAAATAAACATGGCTGCAAAGCAAGTATATTTTGGTGATGATGCTCGTTCACGCATCGTCCGTGGTGTAAACGTTTTAGCCGATGCGGTTAAAACTACTTTAGGCCCTAAAGGTCGTAACGTTGTACTAGAGCGCTCTTTCGGTGCGCCTACCGTAACTAAAGATGGTGTATCTGTTGCCAAAGAAATCGAATTAAAAGACCGTTTCGAAAACATCGGTGCTCAGTTAGTTAAAGAAGTTGCTTCTAAAACTTCTGACAGCGCTGGTGACGGTACCACAACTGCTACCGTTTTAGCTCAAGCTATCGTTCAAGAAGGTGTTAAGTACGTAGCTGCTGGTATTAACCCAATGGATCTTAAGCGCGGTATCGACAAAGCTGTTGCAGTTGCTGTTGAAGAGCTAAGAAAGCTTTCTAAGCCTTGCACGACCACTAAAGAAATCGCTCAAGTTGGTTCTATTTCTGCTAATAGCGATGCTTCTATCGGTGAAATTATTGCTAACGCAATGGACAAAGTTGGCAAAGAAGGCGTTATCACTGTTGAAGACGGTAAGTCATTAGAAAACGAGTTAGACGTAGTTGAGGGTATGCAGTTCGACCGAGGTTACCTATCTCCGTATTTCATTACTTCTACTGACAAGCAAGTTGCTGCTCTAGAGGATCCATTTGTTCTAATTTTCGACAAGAAAATCAGCAACATCCGCGACTTATTACCTATCTTAGAGCAAGTTGCTAAGACTAGCCGCCCTCTATTAATCATCGCTGAAGATGTTGAAGGTGAAGCTTTAGCTACCCTAGTTGTTAACAACATCCGCGGTATCCTAAAAACTACTGCTGTTAAGGCTCCTGGTTTTGGTGACCGTCGTAAAGCTATGCTAGAAGATATCGCTATCTTAACTGGCGGTACTGTGATTTCTGAAGAAACTGGTATGTCTCTTGAGACTGCTACTATCGAAATGCTTGGTCAAGCTAAGCGTATCGAAGTTGCCAAAGAAAGCACGACCATCATTGATGGTGCTGGTGAAGGCGCTAACATCGAAGCTCGCGTTAAGCAAATCCGCGCTCAAATCGAAGAGTCTACTTCTGATTATGACCGCGAAAAGCTACAAGAGCGTGTTGCTAAACTAGCTGGTGGTGTTGCTGTGATCCGCGTTGGCGCTGCAACTGAAGTTGAGATGAAAGAGAAAAAAGCTCGCGTAGAAGACGCTTTACACGCTACTCGCGCTGCTGTAGAAGAAGGTATTGTGCCTGGTGGTGGTGTTGCTCTTATCCGCACTAAAGCTGCTGTTGCTGAGCTTAAAGG
>JAAZGT010000258.1 GCA_012511095.1 Alcaligenaceae bacterium | reverse complement strand
TCAGGGTTAGTGCTTTTAGCTAATTCAGCACGCACACCCTCGAAGTAGGCTTTAGCGTCAGCTTCGTCTAGCTTAAGCGCTTGTAACTTAATGTCGCGCTTGGCCTGCCAGTCAATCTCGCCAGCGATGGCTTTTTTAAGTGCAGTAAGTGCTGCTTCTCTTAAATCGTCATGGGCTACTACCTCATCAGCAACGCCATCAGCTAGAGCTTGTGCTGCTTTACGAGGATGAGTAGTGCTAATCCACTCAATCGCTTTAGGCGCACCTGCAACGCGTGCAAGACGTACAACGCCACCGAAGCCCGGAATTAGGCCGAGGGTTAATTCAGGTAGACCGATTTGAGCTTTATCGCTCATAACGCGGTAGTCAGCTGTTAAACACATCTCCAAACCGCCACCTAGAGCGAAGCCATTAATGGCCACAACTTTAGGAATCTCTAAGTCTTCAAATGAGTTGAAGATGCGGTGAATATCCATAACCCAGTTTTTGATGTAATCGCTGCCATGGGCAAAAATATCACCAAACTCAGTAATATCGGCGCCAACGATAAAGAAGTTTTTACCTGAAGTGACTAATAGACCCTTAACTTCGGGGTTGGCTTTAACTGCCTTAACTGCTGCATCGAGGTCGTCTAGAGTGACGCGGTTGAATTTATTAACAGATTCATTTTCTAAATCGAATTTGAACTCTGCAATGCCGTCATTTAACATTTGTACTGTAATGGCCGGTCCGGAATGAATCATCTCCTACTCCTAAAAAATTTGATGTAACTCGAAGTTTAAACTATTAAATAGTTGTTGTTATATGTTTTATACAATAACCATCATAAGTCTTTATATCGCTAAT
Source organism: Alcaligenaceae bacterium (assembly GCA_012511095.1). GTDB lineage: Bacteria > Pseudomonadota > Gammaproteobacteria > Burkholderiales > Burkholderiaceae_B > Oligella. The sequence goes on along the minus strand of JAAZGT010000258.1, from coordinate 6,638 downwards.
AAAAGTCTTATTTAAGACAAAAAATCGGCTGATACTTTTGATGATATCAGCCGATTATAACGATTCTTTTAATATAAAATAATTCTATTGAGACGCTATTAGAATCGAATAGGCGCGCCACCGGTCGGGTTGAAGGATTCAATGGTGCGTTGTACCGGGTTGCGACGCGGTTGAATCGGTCTAAAGCGTTGACCTCCACCCGTGGTAGCCCCAGAACTTGAGCCAGCGCCTGCACCACTCGTGCCTAGGTTAGCAAAGGCTTTGCCTTGTGGAAATTCTTCATAGTAGAAGTTTTCGCCAACCTTGGTTAGACCTTTAGGTAGCGGTCCAGGCATTTTAACCTCAGTGCCCTTAAGAGCGGTTTGCATATACTCAATCCAAATAGGCATCGCTAACTGACCACCTGTGGCATTACTACCTAGGGAGCGCGGTTGGTCATAACCCATCCAAGCCACACCTACTAGATCTTTGGTATAACCAGCAAACCATGCGTCAAAGGCTTGGTTAGTCGTACCGGTTTTGCCGTGTAAATCTTTGCGGCCTAGCGTGCTAGTAGTGCGTGCTGCAGTACCAGAGGTCGCAACACCATGTAAGAGATCGTTCATAACATAAGCTGTACGCTCATCTAAGACACGATTACTTTCCACGCCTGCTTTTTGTGGCTGGGCGCGCATAATTTCATTACCCTCAGGGTCGAGTACATAATCAATAATATATGGGTTAACGCGGAAACCACCATTAGCAAAGACGGCATAAGCGCCGGCCATTTGTAATGGAGTTACGCTACCAGCACCAAGAGCCATAGTTAAATAGGCGCCTTTTTGTGGCTGGCGACGAATGTCAAAACCAAAGCGGGTGATGTATGCGCGCGCAAAATCAGCACCCACAGCCTCTAAAATACGAATTGAGACCATGTTGCGCGATTGGTATAAGGCGCGACGCATGGTTTGACTCACTGTGTAACTGCCGCCGTAGTTTTTAGGCTGCCATGGTTTAGAGCCCGTTTGACGTGCAGTTAGCACGAAGGGTTGGTCTGAAATATGAGTTTCAGGAGTTAAGCCACGCTCTAGGCCAGCAGCATAGATAAATGGCTTAAAGGTAGAGCCTGGTTGACGCCATGCTTGGGTTACGCGGTTAAAGTCACCACGGTTAAAGTTAAAACCACCTACCATTGATTGAATTGCACCCGTATTTGGATCTAAGGCAACAAAAGCCCCCTCAACCGCCGGCTGGTTAACAATGGTCCAACCATCTTTTTCGAAGCGCTGAATATAAACGATTGAACCACGTAAAATTGGCTTGGCATTATTAGGTTTGGGCGGCAGAGCGCGACGAGCGTTATTGAGCTCTTTACCAGTTAACTCAATCACCTCGCCTACACGACGCATTAGGGTGACCTTATCAGCTGATGAAGATAACACCACAGCTACTAATAAATCATCATCATTAGGATGTGTTTGACGCACATCGTAAATGATTTTCTCCATTGCCTTGTTATCGTTTTCTACACCCTCAGGTAAGTCAATTTGACCCTCAGGGCCAGGGTACGGACGGTTACGTGTAAACTGCATAATGTTTTTACGTAAGGCACGATAAGCCACCGCTTGGTCTTTAGAATCAATGGTGGTGTAAACATTTAAACCACGGGCATAGACGTTGTCTTTGTAGGTTAGGTACATCAACTGACGTGCTAGTTCGGCCACATAATGACCTTGGCGTTGAGCTTGAGTGATTTGAGCTGCCTCTTCGGTTTCAAGATCGCGTATGGAGCGAGTGGCAATTTCCTCTGCCTTAGCTGCATCGAATTGTGCTTGATCAATATAACCTAGACGCAACATACGGCTTAAAACATAATGCTGTCGATCTAAGGCACCTTTTAAGTTGGTGCGCGGGTTGTTTTGTGAAGGAGCTTTAGGAATACCCGCTAATACAGCAGCTTCGGCCAGAGTCACTTCAGATAATGGCTTGGCAAAATAGGTGCGAGCGGCTACTGAGAAACCATAGGAGCGATGGCCCAAATAAATTTGGTTCATGTAGAGCTCAAGAATTTGGTCTTTAGTTAGATTATCTTCGATTTTATAAGTTAATAACAACTCATAAAACTTACGTAAGTACGACTTTTCAGTGCTAAGGTAGAAGTTACGCGCTACCTGCATGGTAATGGTACTTGCACCTTGAGCGCGACCACCCGAAGAAATATTAGCTAGAGCAGCACGGGCCACGCCTCGCCAGTCGACACCAGAGTGCTCGTAGAAGTTATCATCTTCGGCAGCTAAAATGGCTAGCTTCATAACCTCTGGGAACTCATCGATGCGCAAGACATTGCGTCGCTCCTCACCATATTCGGCGAGAAGAATCTTATCCGCAGAGTAAATGCGTAGAGGAATACGTGGACGATAATCTGTCATTGCTGTCAGATTAGGTAGGTTTGGCCACACTGAACTAACGACAAGGGTGCCGAAAATCAGCCCACAGACCACTAACCCTAGACCAAAGAATAAGGTTTTAATAAGAAAGCGGCCGATAAATGAACCGAAACCGAATGTTTTAGGTGATTGCTTTTTTTGACTCATGAGTAATAAATACGCTTTTTAAGCGAAGGTATGAACCTAGATACAATACTGCTAATTTAATCTTAGCCCACAGTTTAGCGTTAAAATAACGCAATGACAGCGTGAAATGTGTAAAATTTGGCTAATAAGCTAATTTTGCTAATTATAAATTATATTAAAATTTTGAATGTACGATGACTAACACAGTAGCATCCCCTGTTTTACCTCAAAAAAACCTAATTGTCTTAATTGGTATGATGGGTGCCGGTAAAACAACGGTCGGTCGTGCCCTGGCCAAAAAAATCGGGCGCAAGTTTATCGATTTAGATCACGCTATTGTTGATCGTTGCGGTGTAGACATCCCAACTATCTTTGACATCGAAGGCGAAGAAGGGTTCCGTAGACGCGAAACTGAGGTTTTGCAAGAGGTTATTTTGCAACATGATATCGTATTGGCAACAGGCGGTGGCGCTGTGTTGCGTCCCGAAAACCGTCAATTAATGAAGCAATACGGTCGCGTGTTTTATTTGCGCGTTGATGTCGATGAACTATATAGACGAGTAGCTAAGGATAAAAACCGTCCTTTATTAGCTACCCCAAATCCTAAAGAGCGTTTAACCGAGCTGTTGGCTGAGCGCTCAGATATTTATGAAGAAGCAGCGGATCATATTCTTGATTCGACCGATGGTTCCCTAAATATTATTGTTGACCAAATTATTAACTTGTTAGAGCAAAGAGACGATAAATGAGTATTGTTAGAGTAAATGTGCCTGGTGGCAGTTATCCTATTTCGATTGCACCAAATATTATGCAGCAACTTGCTACCTCAATCCCACCCGATGCGAGTGCTGTCGTTTTACTAAGTAACTCCACCGTGCGTAAGCTCTATGGCGAGACTGCTTTAAAAGCTTTAAAGGTAACGGGCAAAGAGGTTTATTGCTTTGATATCCCCGATGGCGAACAATATAAAAATTTAGATACGCTAAATGATGTCTATACCTTTATGCTAGAAAACAAACTTGATCGCAAATCGGTTTTAGTTGCTCTAGGTGGCGGCGTCATCGGTGATTTAGGTGGTTTTGCTGCCGCTACATTTATGCGTGGTATTCGTTTTGTTCAAGTTCCTACGACCTTATTGGCTCAGGTTGATTCCTCGGTGGGTGGCAAAACAGCGGTCAACCATCCTTTAGGTAAAAACCTGATCGGTGCTTTTTATCAGCCAATTGCAGTTGATATCGATATTAATGTATTAAAAACATTACCTAAGCGTGAGATTGCAGCAGGTCTTGCTGAAGTAATTAAATACGGTCTGATCATGGATCGTGAGTTTTTCGAATGGTGTGAAGTTAATGTCGAAGACCTTATCGCACTTGAACCAGCGGCTATTACCTATGCTATTCATCGTTCTTGTGAGTTAAAAGCTCAGGTAGTTGAAGAGGACGAAAAAGAGTCTAATCGCCGTATGATTCTTAATTTTGGTCATACCTTTGCCCATGCTATTGAAAATGGTATGGGTTATGGCGAATGGCTGCACGGCGAGGCGGTTGGTTGTGGTATGGTGCAGGCGGCTGAGCTTTCTGCGCTAGTTTGCAACTTCCCCCAAGAGGATATTGAGCGTGTTCGCAATTTGGTTGAGAAGATCGGCTGTCCTACCGTTGCTCCTAACTTAGGTAGTAAGGATAAGTGGTTCGAAATTATGAAATTAGATAAAAAAGCGACTGCTGGTAATATCAAATTCGTAATTTTAGATGAAATTGGCGAAGCTCGAATTCAAAGCGCTGCTGAGGAGCTAGTAAGATTGGTATTAGATAAAACAATCTCAGGAGACGCCTCAGTTAAAGTGGCTCAACCAAAAGTCGAAGATGCGTTAGAGGTTCAAAAAGAGCCTGGTGTTACCGTGGTTGATAGCTCAGAGGCAGCAGCTGAGGTGGCGCGTCAAGCGCAAATTGCTAGAGACGCAGGTGCCGGTACAGGTCGTACAGGCGGTATTTACGGTATTGACGGTGTAAGGCCTGCTGGTGAAGAGTAATACCATGGTTTGCGTCGCTAACTTGGCCTCATATGCAGCGCATCCCGAGGCCTCGCGCGGTCGCATACATGCCGAAGAAAGCGATCCTCGACGCAATCCCTTTCAACGCGATAGGGATCGCATTATTCACTGTAACTCCTTTAGACGTCTTGAGTATAAAACTCAGGTTTTTGTCAATCACGAGGGTGATTTATTTAGAACACGCTTAACCCATAGTCTTGAGGTAGCGCAGATTGGTCGTGCTCTAGCTAGAAACCTTTTAATTAATGAGGATCTAGTTGAGGCGATTTGCTTAGCTCATGATTTGGGCCATACCCCCTTTGGTCATGCGGGCCAAGATGCACTTAATGACTATATGCGTGCCAATTTGCCTCCAGAGGTGGGTGGTTTTGAGCATAACCTTCAAAGCTTGCGCATGGTGGATGAGCTCGAAGAGCGCTACGCTGAGTTCAATGGCTTAAATCTGACCTTTGAGACACGCAGTGGCATCTTAAAGCATTGTTCTTTAAAAAATGCCCGTGAATTAGGTGAGGTGGGTCAACGCTTTATTGATCGTACTCAGCCTTCACTCGAGGCGCAATTGGCTAACTTGGCGGATGAAATCGCCTATAACAATCACGATATAGATGATGGTTTGCGCTCGGGCTTAATTACGCTTGAGCAATTAAGTCGTGTGGAGATTTTTGAACAGCATCACAGTGAGGTGTTACAAAAATACCCTAATTTAAGTGGCAAACGTTTGGTTGCAGAAACCATCAGGCGTATGATTAACACGCTAATCAGAGACGTAACTGAGCATACCTTGGCGCAGATTAATCAGCATGGGGTCATCACTCCTGCAGATGTGGCTAATGCTCCTGTGTTAGTGGCTTTTTCTCCAGAGATGCGTCGAATGCAAGATGAGTTAAAGAAATTCCTACTCGATAATCTTTATCGTCACTACAAGGTGATGCGGATGTCGGTTAAATCACGTCGCATTATCCATGATCTCTTTGATGCTTTCCTAGATGAACCGCGCTTATTACCGCCAGATCATCGCTTTAAAGATAGCAATCGGCAGGCTCGTGGTATTGCAGACTACATTGCTGGGATGACTGATCGTTATGCGATCAGAGAGCATCGTCGAATTTATAAAATATAACAATCGATGTTTTTACACCGAGCTACAAAAAAGGGTATCTAAGGAGGTTTAACCTTAGATACCCTGACTAGTTTTATTGGTTATTTAGAAAGAAATATGCTTATCTAATAAACCATTCTCAATAGCTGCAGTTAACTCTGCACGTACTTCTTCACGGCTTTTGCTGGCATTATTTCTAATATCATAATTAGCGGAAAAAACTTCGTTAGCGAGTTGACCGCTTTCGCTGACAATAACATTGCCCTTGTTAATAGCTTCTACAAGCTCCATACGAACCTGCGCGCTAGTTAAAGACTCAACTTGTGGGCTAGGGTAGTTACTTGAGAAGACATCTTTAGCAAAACGACCGCTTTCGGTAACAACTTCATAAGCGTCATTTGATAACTGTGCATCTGTAGCCATTGCTTGAGTGGCAAAAAGAGAACTAAAAATCATAGCGATAGCAGAAAGTTGAATGCGTTTCATAGTATTTATCCTTTAATAAAATTTGATGTATTTTTAGCTGAGAAAGAAAATTTTATTCAGTTATTTTCTGTGTCCCAGTCGATGTAATAACTTTAACAAATCCATTTAAATGAATAAATGGTATAAAAATCAACTATCTATTTCTGATTTAGAAATAATGTATCAATGATTAAAATTGAATATCAATTCAAGCAGTTTTTAATTAGCTATTAGTTTTAGAACGCATCAATCAAAATTCGTGCAAGGTGACATATTTGCTAAAGCATGTTGTCAGATAAGCGCCTGCATTATTAAATGCCGGTATGAGATGAGGTATAGGGGATAGGAAAACGTCACTATCACAAAGTAGATGACAGCTCAGCAAGACTTTCTGTTTAAGAACTGTTCTTGCTGAGCTTATAAAAAAGTATCAGGACCCAACGGGTTTAGCGTCGTGGTACGTATAAGTTGG
>JAAZGT010000257.1 GCA_012511095.1 Alcaligenaceae bacterium | reverse complement strand
CTGAGAAAAGGCGCATTTTAATCTTATCTTGCTCCCAAACCGGCAATACCCTTTCGGTCGCTACATCACTCTATGAGCAATTACAAGCGGCTCATGCTGGTGCTGAGATTAGCCTAGTATCAGCGGCTGACTATCGTAGTCGTAGCTTAGTGGATGAGGATATTGTTTTACTCCTTAGTTCCACCCAAGGTGAAGGTGAGCCACCGGAGGAAGCGGTACCTCTGAGCAAATTCCTTTTCCACAAAAAAGCGCCTGATTTGAGTCGCCTTAGCTTTGCAGTATTAGGCTTAGGTGACTCTAGCTACCCTAAGTTTAATCAAGCCGCTAAGGACTTTGATGAGCAATTTGAAAAGCTCGGTGCTAAGCGTTTATTCGAGCGTGTGGATTGTGATTTAGACTTCAGCGCCCAAGCTGATCAATGGCGTAGCGATATTGATGCGCACCTAAAAACTGTGATTAGCACACCAAGTGTTAATGGCGTTGCGGTTGCAGCTGATGATACTTCAGCTGTAGTTACTGAGAGCACTTCGACCTACAGCAAAAGCAATCCCTATACGGCTGAGCTACTAACAAAGCAGCGTATTACCACAGAAAATGCCAATGAAATCATTCACTATGAAATCGATCTGGGTGACTCAGGTATTACTTATCAACCAGGTGATTCTTTGGGTATTTACTTTTCCAATGCAGAGAGCTTAGTCGATGAGATTTTAGAGCTCACCCAAGTTAATGCTAAGGAGAAAGTCACCCTAGCAGACAGTAGTGAAACGACAATTAAAGAGGCGTTAATTGCCCACTTAGACATTACTGAAACTACGCCACAATTTGTACGTCAATACGCTGAACATCTTGCAACTACTGCTAATGACGCACTATCACCTCTACTTGATGATGCTCCTGCTCTTAGCAAGTTTATTCAGGATCGACCACCCATCTTTATTTTTAAGGAATACCCTTCTGAGCTTAAGGCGCAGCAATTACATGACCTTTTTAGACCACTCACGCCTAGGCTTTATTCCATCGCTAGTTCCCAAGAAGAGGTTGGCGAGGAGGTACACCTCACGGTTAGAACGGTGCGTTATGCCAATGGGGAAAAGGAATATCAAGGTGCGGCCAGTGGTTACTTAGCTGATCAACTCGAGGAAGGTGATGAGCTCAAAATATTTATTGAGCCTAACCCACATTTTCGTCTCCCTGACAATGCCGCTGCCCCAATCATTATGATTGGCGCTGGTACCGGTATTGCACCATTTAGAGCCTTTTTACAAGAACGACAAATCAATGGAGATAGTGGTGAGAACTGGTTAATTTTTGGTAATCAACGCTTTACTGAAGACTTCTTATACCAGAGCGAGTGGATTCAATTAAACCAAGCAGGCTTTTTAAATAAATATGACTTTGCTTGGTCTCGTCAAGGCAAAGAAACGCAATACGTACAACACAAATTAGCGCAACGTGCTAGCGACGTGTGGCAATGGTTAAAAAACGGTGCCTACATTTATGTGTGTGGTGACGCTAAACGCATGGCCAAAGATGTTGAAGACACCTTAATTCAGATCATCAGTCAGGAAGCTAAATTATCAGCCGATGATGCTGAGGACTATTTAAACGAGTTACGCGAATTAAAACGTTATCAACGCGATGTTTATTAGTTCAAACTTAAAAAATATGAGATTTTAATATGAGTAAAAACGATTTAAAAGATGATGACGTATTAGTCGTCGATGCGCCTTTGTCAGATAATGAGCGCTTAAAAGATAGTAGCGACTACCTACGCGGTGGTATTGCTACCGATCTTGAAGATGGTTTAACCGGTGGTTTTAGGGGCGACAACTTTCAATTAATTCGCTTTCACGGTATGTATGAGCAGGACGATCGCGATATTCGTGCATCACGTGTAGAAAAGAAATTAGAGCCTAAGAAAAACGTTATGCTACGTTGCCGATTACCTGGCGGTATTATCAATCCGCAGCAATGGTTAGGTATTGATAAATTCGCTAGCGAACACACTGACTACGGTAGTATTCGTATTACCAATCGCCAGACCTTCCAATTCCATGGTGTGCTTAAGGATGATATTAAGCCCATGCACCAATGGCTCCACCAATTAGGTTTAGACTCCTTGGCCACAGCTGGTGATGTGAATCGAAACGTATTATGTACCTCTAACCCTGTTGAGAGTGAGTTGCATGCTGAGGCTTATGAATGGGCCAAGAAAATTTCCGAGCACCTCCTACCCAAAACACATGCCTATGCGGATATTTGGTTAGATGGTGAACAACTCTTTAGTACGGAGCATTCAAAACCCGAAACTAAAGAAGCGACAGACCCCACTGAGCCGATTTTAGGCAAAACCTATTTACCTCGTAAATTTAAAACAGCGGTGGTTATCCCGCCTCATAATGACGTGGATATTCACGCCAATGATCTCAGTTTTGTAGCTATAGGGGAGAATGGCAAACTGCTTGGCTTTAATGTATTGGTCGGTGGTGGCTTATCCTTTGAGCATGGTAATACTAATACCTTTCCTGAGCGTGCCTATGACTTTGGTTTTGTAAAACTCAAAGACGTGCTAAAAGTAGCCGAAGCGGTAGTTACTACTCAGCGTGATTGGGGTAACCGCAGTGACCGAAAATACGCTAAGACTCGCTACACTCTACATCGCGTCGGGGTACAGCGTTTTATTGAAGAAGTTGAAAAACGTGCTGAAATCCAGTTTGAAGCTGTGCGACCTTATGAATTCACTAGTCGTGGTGACCGTATCGGCTGGGTTGAAGGTTTAGATAAAAAATGGCATCTCACCCTTTTCGTTGAAAATGGTCGTCTATTGGATTTCCCAAATCGCCCATTAAAAACGGGGGTACGTAAAATTGCAGAAGTTCACCAAGGTGATTTCCGCTTAACAGCCAACCAAAATATTATCGTCGCCAATGTACCTGCAGATCAAAAAGATAAAATCGAGACCATTGCTCGTCAACATGCCTTAATTGTCGATACGGTCACTCCGCTACGTGAGCAAGCCATGGCTTGCGTATCCTTACCGACTTGCCCATTAGCGATGGCAGAGGCAGAGCGCTATTTGCCCGAGTTTATGGATGCGATTGATAAAATCATGGTTAAACATGAGGTTGCCGATAAAACCATTATCACCCGTATCACTGGTTGTCCTAATGGTTGTGGACGCGCCATGCTAGCTGAGATTGCGCTCGTAGGTAAGGCACCTGGTCGCTATAACCTACACGTAGGTGGCAATTTAATCGGTACGCGCATTCCTAAGCTCTATAAGGAAAACATCACTAGCGATGAAATTCTTAACATCATTGATGGGTGGGTTAAAGACTGGTCTGAGCAAGAACAAGACAACGAATCCTTTGGTGATTTCGCAATCAGAAGCGGTATTGTTAAAGAAATTGTCGATTCTTCAGTGGACTTTTGGTCAGAAAACTAATCTGCTAAACCCTTATAGATAAGCACTTATGAGCTATGTTTATTAAACATAGCTCTTTTATACTGGTTTATACTCATAAAAATAAAAACCTAAATGGTGACAATAACATTCATTTGAGCTAAGCTTAAATAACAAATGGAACAATAATTAGGAGGCAACTATGACTACGATTCCACGTATGACCAATCTTTTTTTGCAGCTCGGTTTAGATGCGAGTGAAGAGAAAATTGCTGAGTTCATTGGTAAAAATCAATTGCCAGAAAACGTTGGGCTTTTAGATGCGCCTTTCTGGAATGAGGGCCAACGTCAGTTTCTAGAGGAAAAGCTCGCTAGTGATGGTGCTTGGACTACTATTATTGATCAGCTAAGTGAGGCGTTACACGCGGATGCTGATAAAAATTGATAGATGGTCTTAAAACAATAATTCCGATAGTAAATAACTCAAATAACCCCCAAATTTGGACACAATAAATCCAATTTATGGGGGTTTATTTATGTTTTATAAAAAACATAGTAATAAATTTAAAAACAGACATTAAAAAAACCCAAACCATCATGGATAGTTTGGGTTTTATGCTGTTTAGATCACAGCGTTAAATCAGTTTAAAACAAAACTTGCGAAAATTAAATAACGCGAGCTGCCTCAACCAATCTAACAGCAGTCCATGACTTATCTTTAGAGATAGGACGACTTTCTGCGATTTCAACGATATCGCCTTCGTTGTACTGGTTAGTTTCGTCGTGCGCTTTGTACTTCTTAGAGCGGTTAACGATTTTACCGTAAAGTGGGTGTTTAACACGGCGCTCAACACGAACAACAATGGTTTTATCCATTTTGTTGCTCACCACTTTACCAACCAAGGTACGCTGGCGTTTCTCTGTAGTTTGAGTTTCGCTCATGATTAGTTACCTGCCTTTTCGGTTAAGATAGTGCGTACACGTGCAATATCGCGACGTACTTTTGACAACTGGCTGCTGTCAGCTAATTGCTGAGTAGCGTGTTGCATACGCAAGTTAAATTGTGCCTTTAATAAAGACTCGAGCTCTTGATGAAGCTCGGTCACGTCTTTTTCACGTAATTCAGATGCTTTCATAAGAACCTCTTAAACAATTTGACGTGTAACGAAAGTGGTAGAAATAGGCAACTTAGCAGCAGCTAAGCGGAATGCCTCACGTGCTAACTCTTCGCTTACACCATCCATCTCATATAAAACTTTACCTGGTTGGATCTCAGCAACCCAGAACTCTGGGTTACCTTTACCGCTACCCATACGAACTTCAGCAGGTTTCTGCGAAATTGGCTTGTCTGGGAAAATGCGAATCCATACGCGACCACCACGTTTAATGTGACGAGTCATCGCACGACGAGCCGCTTCAATCTGACGTGCAGTTAAACGACCGCGACCAGTTGCTTTTAAGCCGAAATCACCGAAGTTAACCTGTGTACCACGAGTGGCTAAACCGGTGTTACGACCCTTGTGCTCTTTACGATACTTTCTGCGAGCTGGTGATAACATAATTACTCTCCTTTAGCCTCAGTTGCTGTGTCAGCTTGCTGAGTCTGCTGGGCCGGACGACGGCGACGACGACGACCTTCAGGACGATCACCACGAGGGCGACGACGACCACGACGATCATCTTCAGCAGGTGCGGCTAACTCAGGTGGTAATTCGCCGTTAGGCAATAAATCACCACGATAAACCCATACTTTGATACCGATAATACCGTAGGTAGTTTCAGCTTCAGAAGTAGCGTAGTCGATGATAGCGCGTAACGTGTGTAAAGGTACACGGCCTTCGCGATACCACTCGGTACGAGCAATCTCAATACCATTTAGACGACCTGAAGATGCAATACGGATACCCTTAGCACCAGCACGCATCGCATTAGAAATCGCACGCTTCATAGCGCGACGGAACATAATACGCTTTTCTAATTGCTGAGCAATTGAATCAGCGATTAGTTGTGCATCAATTTCAGGCTTACGAATTTCTTCGATACCTACGTGTACAGGTACACTCATTAATCTTTGTAAATCGGCATTTAGCTGAGCGATATCATCACCGCCCTTACCAATTACAACACCTGGACGTGCAGTGTGAATCGTGATACGCGCAGTCTTAGCAGGGCGCTCGATCACAACACGACCAACTGAAGCATTTTTTAACTTACGCTTCAAGTATTCACGTACTTTTACGTCTTCGTGTAAAGTTGCACCGAAATCTTTATCGTCGGCGTACCAACGAGCATTCCAGTTGCGAGTTACAGCGAGACGGAACCCGGTAGGGTGTACTTTCTGACCCATTGTGACTCCTTAAACGCCGACTTTAACCACAATGTGGCAAGTCTGCTTCTCGATACGGTTACCACGGCCTTTGGCACGTGCTCTAAAACGCTTCATTGACTGAGCTTTATCTACGTAAATAGTTTTTACGATTAACTCATCAATATCAGCACCGTCATTGTGCTCAGCGTTAGCAATAGCTGACTCTAGAGCCTTTTTGATGATGCCGGCGGCTTTTTTCTGTGTGAACGTCAAAATATTCAACGCTTGCTCAACTGATTTACCACGGATTAAGTCCGCTACAAGACGAGTCTTCTGCGCTGAGATATGTGCGTTACGAACAATAGCTGTTGTTTCCATCACTTACCTCTTAGACTTTTTATCCGCTGCATGACCCTTGTAGGTACGTGTCTGAGCGAATTCACCTAATTTGTGACCGACCATGTTCTCGTTAATGTAAACAGGTACGTGTTGACGACCGTTGTGCACAGCAATCGTTAAACCGATGAAATCGGGTAGGATTGTTGAACTACGAGACCAAGTTTTGATCGGCTTTTTATTTTTGCCTTCTGTAGCTGCTTCAACCTTTTTCATTAAGGAAGCTTCTACGTAAGGGCCTTTAATAATTGAACGTGACATAATTTATTGCCCCTTATTTACGCTTACGACGTGAGACGATCATGTTTTCAGTACGCTTATTACGACGGGTTCTGTAACCCTTAGTAGGCGTACCCCATGGGCTCACTGGCTCACGACCTTCACCGGTCTTACCTTCACCACCACCATGAGGGTGATCGATCGGGTTCATCGCCACACCGCGAACGGTAGGACGAACACCGCGCCAACGCATGGCACCGGCTTTACCGTAACTCTGAAGGCTGTGCTCACTGTTGCCAACCTCACCGATGGTTGCGCGACAATCAATATGTACACGACGAACCTCACCAGAGCGTAGGCGAATCTGAGCGTAAGTACCTTCACGAGCCATCAACACGGCTGATGAACCGGCTGAACGAGCGATTTGACCGCCTTTACCAGGTAACATCTCGATGTTGTGAATGTGAGAACCAATTGGAATATTACGGATTGGCATCGCATTACCGATGCGGATAGGCACCTCAATACCAGATTCAATCTGTGCACCAACGGCTAATTTCTTAGGAGCAAGAATATAACGACGCTCACCATCAGCGTAAACAACTAAAGCAATGTGCGCAGTACGGTTTGGATCGTACTCAAGACGCTCAACGCGAGCTGGCACACCGTCTTTGTTACGACGGAAATCAATTACGCGGTAGTGAGACTTATGGCCACCCCCACGATGACGTACTGTAATACGACCGTGATGGTTACGACCCGAGCCACGTTTTTTAGACTCTAATAAAGGAGCATAAGGAGCACCTTTATGTAAATCTGGGTTAACAACCTTAACCATGCCACGACGGGCTGGTGAAATAGGTTTAATCTTAACTAATGCCATCTTAGTTCACCTCCGAAAAGTCAAGTTCCTGACCTTTTTTGAGTGATACATAAGCGATACGGACGTTTTTACGGCGACCCATAGTACGACCACTACGCTTTACTTTACCTTTACGGTTTAAAACTGATACTGAGTCAACTTCTACTTCGAACAGCAATTCAACCGCTGCTTTAATCTCCGGCTTAGTTGCGTCAGGAGCAACACGCAAAGCAATCTGAGGCTGATCTGCTGATGTTTCAGCGATGAAAGTTGCTTTCTCAGTAATTACCGGAGCCAGAATGACTTGCATTAAACGTTCTGCTTTCATCCTAAGATCTCCTCAAGTTGTGCAATTGCACCTTTAGTGATCAACACGTTCTTGTAATGAATTAAAGAAAGTGGATCGGCGTAGCTTGTTTCAACAACAGCAACACCAGGTAGATTGCGAGTAGCTAAATATGTGTTTTCGTCCAGCTCATCAGTGATCACTAAAACTGAATCTAATACGCCCATAGCTTTTAATTTGCTAGCGGCCATTTTAGTTTTAGGTGCTTCAAAGGTGAATGAATCAACTACAGCGATACGCTCTTCACGAGCTAATTGTGACAAGATAGAACGAATACCAGCGCGGTACATCTTCTTGTTAACCTTGTGGCTAAAGTTCTCATCTGGCTTGTTAGGGAAAGTACGACCACCCCCACGCCATAGTGGAGAACCAGCAGCACCGGCACGAGCACGACCCGTACCTTTTTGACGCCAAGGCTTACGAGTGCTGTATTTAACTTCTGAACGGTCTTTTTGAGCACGGTTACCGCTGCGTGCATTGGCTTGATAAGCCACTACAACTTGGTGAACCAGAGCTTCGTTGAATTCGCGACCGAAAATAGTCTCAGGTGCGCTAACAGTACCGTCAGCAGCGCCTTGTGCATTTAGGAGCTTAAGTTCCATTATTTGGCTCCTTTAACAGTCATTTTAATTGCAGGACGCACTACAATGTTGCCATTTTTATGGCCAGGCACAGCGCCTTTAACCATAATTAGGCCACGCTCTACATCAACACGAACGATGTCTAAGTTTTGTACAGTGCGAGTTACGTCACCCATGTGACCAGCCATACGCTTACCAGGGAATACACGGCCAGGGTCTTGACACATACCGGTAGAACCAGGCGCACGGTGAGATACAGAGTTACCGTGAGTAGCACGTTGAGCGCTGAAGTTGTGGCGCTTAATTACACCAGCAAAGCCCTTACCGATGGTTGTACCCTGTACATCCACCTTTTGACCAGCTTCAAACACATTTTCAACGAGAATTTCGGCACCAGCTTCGAACTCAGCAGCAACTGCTGGATCTAAGCGGAACTCTTTAAGGATAGTACCAGCTTCGGTACCTGCTTTAGCATAGTGACCAGCTAAAGGCTTAGTCACACGGCTAGCACGACGCTGACCAAATGCAACTTGTACAGCAGCATAGCCATCAGTCTCAACGGACTTAACTTGAGTCACGCGGTTGCCTGATACGTCCAGCACTGTAACTGGAATAGAATCACCGTCTTCGGTGAAAACACGCATCATGCCAACCTTACGACCGACTAGTCCTAGCCGATGAGCGGCAGGCGTTGTTGTCGAATTTGACATTTTATTACTCCATTCCCCACTACGATTGGCGGGGGCTAACATTTATTATGAGG
>JAAZGT010000034.1 GCA_012511095.1 Alcaligenaceae bacterium | reverse complement strand
GATCTTGTGGTCGACCACTCGGTAATGATCGATTACTTTGGCACCAAAGACTCACTTGATCTCAATATGAAGGTTGAGTTTGAGCGTAACCGTGAGCGCTATGAGTTTATGAAATGGGGCATGCAGGCCTTTGACTCTTTTGGTGTGGTACCCCCAGGTTTTGGTATTGTGCACCAAGTTAACTTAGAGTATTTTGCTCGCGGTGTACATAAAGACCAAAACAATGTTTATTATCCCGACAGTCTAGTAGGTACTGATAGCCACACCACGATGATTAATGGTATTGGTGTGGTGGCTTGGGGTGTTGGTGGTATTGAGGCTGAGGCCGCTATGTTGGGACAACCGGTTTATATCCTGACCCCTGATGTGATCGGTGTTGAGCTAACTGGTAAGTTAAACCCTGGCGTGACTGCAACCGACTTAGTACTTACCGTGACCAATATGCTACGCGAAGAAAATGTCGTTGGTAAATTCGTTGAGTTCTGTGGCGAGGGTACCGCAAGTCTAACCGTACCTGACCGCGCCACCATCGCTAACATGTCACCTGAATACGGTGCCACCATGGGATTCTTCCCAGTAGATGAAAAGACAATTGACTACTTCAGAGGCACAGGTCGTACCGAAGAGGAAATCGAGGCTTTTAAAGCGTACTTCGAAGCGCAACAGATGTTTGGCGTCCCTAATGCATCAGAGCTTAACTTTACTAAGTTACTAACGCTTGATTTAAGCACCATCGTGCCATCACTTGCTGGCCCTAAACGTCCACAAGATCTCATCAAGCTAACCGATGTTAAAACCACCTTTGATGAGTTATTTTCTAAACCCTCTGCCGAAGACGGTTTTAATAAAAACCCAGACACCTTAGAGCAAGAATATGCCCTCGATGGCGATAATGATCGCTCTGTTAAAAACGGCGATATTCTTATTGCCGCCATTACCTCTTGTACCAACACATCCAACCCAAGCGTTTTAATTGCAGCGGGTTTAGTGGCGAAAAAAGCAGTGGCTTTAGGCCTTAAGGTCAATCCAAACATTAAGACCTCTCTCGCCCCTGGTTCACGCGTCGTTACTCGCTACTTAAGTGAAACGGGCTTATTAGAGCACCTAGAGGAGCTAGGCTTTGATGTCGCAGCCTATGGCTGTACCACTTGTATTGGTAACGCTGGAGACCTCACACCTGAGCTTAATAAAGCTATCATAGACCATGAATTAATTTGCTCAGCAGTGCTTTCTGGTAACCGTAACTTTGAGGCGCGCATTCACCCTAATATCAAGGCCAACTTCTTAGCGTCGCCACCGTTAGTGGTTGCTTATGCCTTAGCAGGAACGGTACGTCGTGACCTTTATAAAGAGCCTATTGGCATAGGCACTAATGGCCCAGTGTACTTAAAAGACATTTGGCCTAGTCATGAGGAAATTCAAGCGCTCGTTAACTTTGCTATGAACCCTGAAGCCTATCGTGAAAACTACGCGAAAATTAAGTCTGATCCAGGTGAATTATGGAATGAAATTAAAGGCGTTACTGGTGATGTGTATAGTTGGCCTAAATCTACTTATATTGCAGAACCACCTTTCTTTGAAGGTTTCTCAATGACACCAAGTGCTAGACAAGCAGTTAAAGGTGCGCGTGCTTTAGGCATTTTTGGTGACTCGGTGACCACTGACCATATTTCCCCTGCGGGTAATATTGCAGAGACCTCGCCTGCTGGTCGTTGGCTGATTGAGCATGGTGTTAAAAAGGCGGACTTTAACAGCTATGGTTCACGTCGTGGTAATCACGATATTATGATGCGTGGCACCTTTGCTAACGTTCGCATCAAAAACCTGATGATTCCACCATTATCTAATGGTGCCTTATTTGAGGGTGGCGAAACCATTCACAAACCAAGTGATGTGCAAATGTCGATTTTTGACGCCGCCATGCGCTACCAAGAAGAAGGTATTCCTACCGTTGTCTTTGGTGGTGAGGAATACGGCACCGGCTCATCGCGTGACTGGGCTGCCAAAGGTACGCAACTACTCGGTGTAAAAGCGGTAATTACTCGTAGCTATGAGCGTATTCACCGTAGTAACTTAGTCGGTATGGGCGTATTACCTTTACAATTCCAAGGTAATGATAGCGTTCAAAGCCTAAATATCACGGGTAATGAAACCTTTGATATCTCTGGATTAGAAAATGGCATTAAACCGCAACAAGAGGTGACGTTGACCATTCATCGTGAAGATGGCACATCGCAAGATGTTGCCCTACTGCTCCGCATCGATACCCCCATCGAGGTGGAGTATTACGAGCATGGTGGTATTTTACCCTTTGTCTTACGTGACCTTTTAAGCCACGATAACTAGCTTTTATTACACACTTTAGATGATAATAGGGCTTCGAAATCTGTACGGTTTCGAAGCTCTTTTTTTGGATTGTTAGATTGTGAATTTAGAAAAAACTACGATTGATATTTTTTGTCGCGTTGTCGATAATTTTGGCGATATCGGTGTTTGTTGGCGTTTGGCTCAAAGCCTTCCTAAAGAG
>JAAZGT010000256.1 GCA_012511095.1 Alcaligenaceae bacterium | reverse complement strand
TGCAGCGCCGACTTTACGCGTAATCATTGAAGATGGGAAATTCCAAGGAGTAATAGCAGCACATACACCCACTGGCTCCTTGGTCACCACGATACGTCGGTCTGAAGCTGGGCCTGGAATCACATCACCATAAGCGCGTTTACCCTCTTCGCCATACCACTCTAAATAAGCAGCACCATAGGCAATTTCACCTTTAGCCTCAGCCAACGGCTTACCTTGCTCTAAGGTCATAATGCGCGCGAGGTCATCTTGATGTAGCATCACCAAATCAAACCATTTGCGTAAGATAATGGCACGCTCTTTGGCGCTTTTACTACGCCATAATTTTTGAGCTTGCTCTGCTGCTTCGATGGCACGGCGTGTTTCAGCCTGTCCCATTTTAGGTACCGTGCCTAAAACTTCGCCTGTGGCGGGATTAATAACCTCGAGCGTCTCACCGCTATCGGCATCAAGCCACTGACCGTCGATAAAGGCCTGTTGTTTAAATAAATCCTTGCGTGATAATCCTTGCATAAACTCCTCCTGGTGAAATCTGCATTTTCTATTTTTAATAAAATTTAATGATGAGATTTTATTATTTTAAATGGCTCTATGAAAAAGCACTATTAAGGCATAATATCTAAGCCATTTTTGTTTTGCAATGCTTTTAAAAAACAATTTTTAATTCAGTAAGAACTAAATTTTCAATTGCTCACGAACAATTCTTGCCAATTGTGCGAATCGGGGTTTAATCACCTCATCAGGAACGTTGGCATAACCCAACAATAAACCAGCCTGTTTTGGACCCTGTAAATAATACTGAGTTAGGGGTCGTACCATAATCCCCTCTGCCTTGGCTTTGCGTGCTATGGCAACATCATCGCTACCTTCTGGCAAAGGAATCACCAGATGTAATCCTGCCTCAACACTAGAGGTTACCCAATCTGCGCCTAGCTCCTCAGTAATGGCTTCACGTAACAGCAAAGAGCGCTTGGCATAACGTAGCCGCGCTCTGCGTACATGCGCTGCATAATGCCCCTCACTCATAAAATCGGCCAATACCGCTTGCTCGAGTAATCGACCGTCTCTATACATTTCAGATAAGCCGATGCCGAAATGTGACACGAGATTTTCTGGTAAAACCATATACCCCAAACGCATACCTGGATATAAGGTTTTAGAAAAAGTGCCCAAATAAATCACGCGTTGATAAGCATCAAGACCTTGCAACGATGCAATAGGTAAACCAGCAAAGCGAAATTCACTATCGTAATCATCTTCGATAATCCACGCATCGTGAGCTTTAGCATAATCAAGCAACATACGACGACGGGCTAAACTCATCACATGACCTAAAGGGTATTGATGCGATGGGGTGACAAAAATCAACTTAGGTGGATTAGCCAATTGCTCATCAGCCGGTGCCAAGCCCTCTTCATCGATATCAATGGGCACAATATTGGCACCTGCCATTTTTAATACCGTACTCGCCCCCCAATAACCAGGATTTTCCATCCACACCGTCATCCCAGGGTCAATCAGTAAATGAGCAATTAAGCTAATGGCATTGTGCAAACCGGAAATCATCATCACTTGTTCGGCCGTGCCATTGACCGAACGAGCCAAACGCAAACGCTCAATCAAAGCTTGACGTAAAGGCAAATAACCCGCACCATGCGCATAGCTCAACATCGCCGGTGTGGCTTGTTGCCAATGCTTACGTAATAAGCGCATCCAAATATCTTTAGGAAATAAAGAAATGTCGGGTACCCCTGCAACAAAAGGCTGCCATTGCTCTTGTGAAGCCTGCGGCGAATTCACCAAATCAAAGCCACGTTGTGATAACTGTGCTTCTTGATCGGCTACTGGCACCTCCTCTTGTTGCTCATGACCTTCCTCAGTAGACCAATCTGTCACAGGCACAGTATCAGAAACAAAGGTACCACTGCCCGTTTGTGACACCACGTATCCCTCAGCCAAGAGTTGCTCATAAGCAAACATAATGGTGTTACGCGACACCCCACAATCAGTTGCTAAACTACGACTGGCAGGCAGTTTTTCACCTGCAGACAACTCCTCATTCAAAATCAAATCACTCAATATCGTGTAAATCTGACGCGCTAACGGTATCTCGCTATCACGCTCTAAACGCTGCAAAACGTGCTCTGGTAAGGCATCTATATGCATATATCCCTCCTTAAGTGGCTCTACATATTTTCACATAAATGGCTCTTTCAATGGTGCCAAATTAGGGATAAGCTAACAAAATTGCTTATTTTGATTTCGTTAATTGCTAAGACACGAAACATAGCGTCATTCAACAATCAATAAATAGACTTTTGAGGAGACATTTTGAATGAAAAACGCAACATTAGTTGAACGCAAAAATGCCGCTACACCACGTGGTGTGGGTGTGATGTGTGAGTTTTATGCTCAACGTGCAGAAAATTCAGAAATTTGGGATGTAGAAGGTAATCGCTATATCGACTTTGCTAGTGGTATTGCTGTCTGTAATACAGGACACCGTCACCCTCGCCTAGTCGCTGCAATCCAAGAGCAATTAGATCATTTTATTCACACAGCTTATCAAGTAGTACCTTATGAGTCCTATGTTGCATTAGCTGAAAAAATCAATGATCTTGTGCCAGGTGATTTTCCTAAAAAAACCGCTTTCTTTACCACTGGTGTTGAAGCCGTTGAAAACGCCATCAAAATTGCGCGTTACGCAACCCAGCGCCCCCATATTATTTCCTTTAATAATGCATTCCATGGTCGTACACTTTTAGGTATTACCTTAACGGCAAAAGTAAATCCTTATAAAAAAGGCTTTGGACCATTAGCACCCAATGTTTACCACTCGCCATTTCCTAATGAGCAACAAGGCGTTAGTCTTAAAGAAGCCAAGCGCCAATTAAAATCATTACTTAATATCACGGTAGATCCACAACAAGTGGCTGCAATTATCATCGAGCCTGTTCAGGGTGAAGGTGGTTTCAACGTATGCCCACCTGAGTTCATGAAGTACTTACGTGAAATTTGTGATGAGCATGGCATTTTATTAATTGCTGATGAGGTACAAACTGGTTTTGGTCGCACCGGCAAGCTCTTTGCTATGGAGCATTATGATGTGGTTGCCGATATTACCACCATGGCAAAAAGTTTAGCGGGTGGTATGCCACTATCTGGCATTTGTGGTCGCGCTGATATCTTAGACGCTCCCCTACCTGGTGGTCTTGGCGGCACGTATGCAGGTCATCCATTAGCCGTTGCCTCAGCTCTTGC
>JAAZGT010000255.1 GCA_012511095.1 Alcaligenaceae bacterium | reverse complement strand
CGGTGTTCACCGGACGCTTACGATATTCTTCGAGCGTTTATTTTCTAACCAATAAAATGGCCCTAAACCAGAATTAACCAGTTCAGGGCCTTATTATTATTGTTGTTCTTTAGCTTTTGCAGCAGAACACATTATAAATGTGTCCTGTACAAAGTGACAACTTACTCTTCGGCTGCGCCAGATTCTTCAGTTTCAGCAGTGCCACCTAAGACACTTTCTAAAGAAACCGGTTCAACGAATGGGTTTTCTTGCTCGGCTGCTGCACTTTGCTCAACACTGCTGCGACCATCTATTTTCTGATGGCGAGCGATGTGGTAAGCCAAACCAGTACCGGCTGGAATTAGGCGACCAACAATTACGTTTTCTTTTAGACCACGTAATTCGTCACGTTTACCCATAACTGCTGCTTCAGTTAGAACACGTGTTGTTTCTTGGAACGACGCCGCAGAAATGAATGAGTCAGTAGATAGTGACGCTTTCGTAATACCTAATAAGATATTCTGATAGGTCGCTGGCTGACCACCTTCGTTTTCTACGCGATCGTTTTCATCAAGTAATGCCGAACGCTCAACCTGTTCACCAGGAATGAAGCTAGTATCACCGGCATCATCAACCACAACACGACGTAGCATCTGACGAACGATAACCTCAATGTGCTTATCGTTAATCTTCACACCCTGTAAGCGGTAAACCTCTTGTACCTCGTCAATAATGTATTGAGCTAATTCCTCAATACCTTTTAGACGTAGAATGTCATGCGGATCTGCAGGACCATCAACAATCAGTTCACCTTGGTGTACTACGCGACCGTTTTGTACCTGAATATGCTTCTCTTTAGGAATCAGGAACTCATGCGGTTGACCATCGGTATCAGTAATCACTAAGCGCTGTTTACCCTTAGTTTCCTTACCAAATGAAACCACACCTGAAACATCAGCCAAGATACCTGCATCTTTAGGAGAACGTGCCTCAAATAACTCAACCACGCGTGGTAGACCACCCGTAATATCTCGCGTTTTCTGAGAATCAACAGGGATACGTGCAACAATCTCACCCACACCGATATCCTGACCATCG
The DNA here is from genome assembly GCA_012511095.1 of Alcaligenaceae bacterium. Taxonomy (GTDB): domain Bacteria; phylum Pseudomonadota; class Gammaproteobacteria; order Burkholderiales; family Burkholderiaceae_B; genus Oligella. Next base: position 1,987 of record JAAZGT010000255.1, on the reverse strand, counting down.
CGAACGCGGATTAAAGCGCCCACTGGGAAAGTAATCGCAACTGTATGGCTGGTATTGTTTGGACCAAGAATGGTCATCTCTTCGCCTTTGTCGTCGAGTAACTTAATCTGTGGACGAACATTAGCACGTGTTGCACGCTTAGGCGTAATCACTACTAAAGTCGATAAACCAGTTACTTCGTCGGTTTGCTGCGCAACGTTTACACCCTCTTCGATGCTGTCGAACTTCACCTTACCAGCATACTCAGATACGATTGGACGAGTTAATGGGTCCCAAGTCGCTAATTTAGCGCCGGCTTTAACCTCATCACCATCACCAACTAATACAGTGGCACCATATGGTACGCGATGACGCTCACGCTCACGCTCTGTTACAGGGTCAAGTATTAATAACTCACCGTTATTAGAGATCGCAATACGTTCGCCCTTGCTGTTAGTCACATAACGCATTGAGCTTAAGAAAGCGACTTTACCGTTAGACTTGGTTTCTACGCTAGAAACACTTGCAGTACGTGATGCCGCACCACCAATGTGGAACGTACGCATCGTTAACTGTGTACCCGGCTCACCAATCGACTGAGCAGCAATAACACCTACTGCTTCACCACGGTTAACTAATGAGCCGCGACCAAGGTCACGACCATAACAGTGTGCACACAAGCCATGACGAGTTTCACACGTTAATGGTGTACGGATCTTAATCTCGTCAATACCTAATCTATCGATTAGCTCAACTGCATCTTCATCTAGCATTGTGCCAGCTTGAATAGCTGTTTCTTGCGTATCTGGGTTAACAATATCAACCGCAGCCACACGACCTAACACGCGATCGCGTAGAGGTTCGATGATTTCACCACCCTCAATCTTGGCTTTAATTAAGTAGCCGTTAGTGGTACCGCAATCCTCTTCGATAATTACTAAGTCTTGAGTAACGTCTACTAAACGACGAGTTAAGTAACCCGAGTTCGCAGTCTTAAGTGCCGTATCTGCTAGACCCTTACGTGCACCGTGGGTCGAAATGAAGTACTGTAGTACGTTTAGACCTTCACGGAAGTTAGCCGTAATTGGTGTTTCAATAATTGAGCCATCTGGCTTAGCCATTAGGCCACGCATACCAGCTAGCTGACGAATCTGAGTCGCAGAACCACGAGCACCTGAGTCGGCCATCATGTAAATCGAGTTGAAAGATTCTTGTTCAACTTCTTCATCAAAGCGGTTAGTTACTTTTTCTGTCGCTAACTGCTCCATCATCACCTTAGTGACACGCTCAGTCGCTTTACCCCAAATATCAACTACGTTGTTATAACGTTCTTGGGTAGTTACTAAACCAGAAGAGTGCTGTTTATCAATGGCTTTAACCTCTTCAGAGGCTTGAGCTAAGATTTCACCCTTGGCTTCTGGTACCAACATATCGTCAACGGCGATAGAAATACCCGCTTTAGTCGCTAAACTAAAGCCTTGTTGCATTAATTTGTCCGCAAAAATAACGGTTTCACGCAGACCACAACGACGGTATGACTGACTTACTAAGTTAGAAATTTCCTTTTTATTAAGTGACTTATCTAATACGCTGAACGGTAAGCCCTTAGGTAAAATTTCTGAAAGTAAAGCACGACCAACGGTTGTTTCAACACGCTTAGTTTGCGGTTGGAACTCACCATTTTCGTCTTTAGTCCACTCTTTAATACGTACAGTTACGCGGCTTTGTAGCTCAACTGCGCCTGTATTATAGGCACGGTGTAACTCGTTAAGGTCAGCAAAGAAGCTGCCCTCGCCCTTACCGTTAATACGTGAACGAGTCGTGTAGTAAAGACCTAATACGATATCCTGAGAAGGAACAATCGAAGGCTCACCACTGGCCGGGAATAAAATGTTGTTAGACGCTAACATTAAGGTGCGCGACTCCACCTGTGCCTCAATTGATAGAGGTACGTGGACCGCCATTTGGTCACCGTCAAAGTCCGCGTTAAACGCCGCACACACTAATG
>JAAZGT010000254.1 GCA_012511095.1 Alcaligenaceae bacterium | reverse complement strand
GAGCATATCGAATACATGAGTCGCTTAATTCTTGAGGTTTGTGGTGGTAAAGCAGCCCGAGTGATTGATCAAGTGATTAATTTGCCTGAACGCAACCAAGTAAAGATGCGCTTGGCTCGTTGTAATAAGGTCTTAGGTGTTGATGTTTCAGTCGAAGAGGTTAAGCAAATCTTTAGCGACCTTGAGTTTGAGTTCGAGGTAGATGCTGAAAATGTATTTACTGTTAATGCGCCATCCTATCGTTTTGATATTAATATCGAAGAAGATCTCATTGAAGAGGTTGCTCGTGTCTATGGTTTCGAACGTATTCCAGCACGAGAACCAGTGGTACAAGCCAATATTTTCCCATTCCCAGAGGTACGTCGTTCGCCGCATATGTTCCGTCATTTGATGGCTGGTATGGATTATCAAGAAGTCGTTAATTACAGCTTCGTTGATGAGAACTGGGAAAGAAACTACCAAAATAATGAAAATCCGATTCGTTTATTGAATCCTATTTTTGCTCAATACGCCGTTATGCGTACTAGCTTAATTGGTGGTTTATTGAAAAATATTTCACATAACGCTAAGTATCGCCAGAATCGTGTACGTGTCTTTGAATTAGGTCGAGTGTTCTTTGATGATCCAGAGGTCAAGGCGAGTGAAAAAACAGTTAAGGGTATTGATCAGCCATTACATTTTGCTGCTGCGAGCTGGGGCTTAGCGCATCCAGAGCAGTGGGGTGAAAAAGCTCGTCAGGTTGATTTCTTCGATCTTAAAAATGATCTAGAAAATCTTTTAGGCTCACAAGCAGAAGACCTGCGTTTTGTGGCTGAAGAGCATCCAGCTTTACATCCAGGTCGTAGTGCGGCAATTTATTATCGCGAACAAAAAATCGGTATCATCGGTGAAATCCATCCTCAGTGGTTAGCTGATTTAGATTTACAGACTGCACCAGTGGTTTTTGAGATTGACATTAAACCATTAATGGATCATGATTTAGTTGTTTATAAGGAAGTCTCTAAACAGCCGGTAGTGATTCGTGACTTAGCGGTATGGGCACCTGCAGAGCTTAACTATCAAGAGGTACTTGATGCCTTAGCGAGTATACGCCAAGAGGGCATCTTAAGAGATATTACTCTGTTTGATGTTTGGAGAGATCAAAAATCTGAGCAAAATGAACGTAGTTTAGCAATGCGCTTTATGTTCCAAGATGCTAAAGCGACGCTTGAAGATGCTCAGGTTGAAGAGTTAATGAAACGAATTCTTAATACTTTAGTTGAAAAACTAGGTCTAAGACTAAGATAATATTGAGGACAGTTGATGACAACTATAGCTAAGCCTTCTTTAACCAAAGCAGATTTAACCGAGCTACTTTATGATCGTGTTGGAGTCAATAAACGTGAAGCAAAAGATATTGTTGATGCGTTTTTTGGTCAAATCAGCGAGGTCTTGATTGCTGGTGAGCCAGTCAGAATTTCTGGTTTTGGTAATTTCCAGTTAAGAGATAAAGCAGCGCGTCCAGGTCGTAACCCTAAAACGGGCGATTTAATTCCTATTTCTGCTCGACGTGTAGTGACTTTTCATGCAAGTCAAAAGTTAAAAGAAGCGGTCGATGTGACGACTGAATAATTTTTTAGGGTTAATCTCAATAAAGGCAGTGTGTTTATGTTTAAAAATACACTGCCTTTATCGTTTTAAATTGCAAGCAATATAATGTGATTTGAGATAACGAAATCTGCTTGAATTGTGCTACACTTTATAGGTCAAAATAATTATAAACGCTGGCACTATTGGTGCTAGTATTCTAATGCGATGGAACAAACAGAGATTCAAAATACTGAAACGCCGGAATTACCTCCAATTCCCGCTAAGCGTTATTTTACTATTGGTGAGGTGGCTGAGTTATGTCAGGTTAAACCTCATGTGTTACGTTATTGGGAACAAGAGTTTAGTCAGCTTAATCCCGTAAAGCGTCGGGGTAACCGCCGTTATTATCAACATCACGAGGTATTATTAATTCGTCGTATTCGTGAGTTGCTATACGGTCAGGGCTTTACTATTGCTGGTGCACGTAATCGTTTGGCAAATCCTCGCCATGTGGATGAGGCCGATACAGCAGTGCGGATTTCAGCTAATGATATGACTACTATTCGTACTGATCTTGAGTCAATTATTCAAGATTTAGATAACTTATTAAAAGCTTAATAAGTTTCTTACATACAAAAAAAGGGCGTTTGATCATTAATCAAACGCCCTTAGTCTTTTAAGCTTGTTTATTTTAAAGCCTCTAGTACAGCTAACATGGTATCTTTGGCATCTCCAAAGCACATATAGCTATTTTCTTTAAAGAATAGAGGGTTTTGTACACCAGCATAACCAGTGCTCATTGAGCGCTTTAAGATCACCACGCTTTCGGCTTCCCAAACATGTAATACCGGCATGCCAGCAATAGGGCTGTTAGGGTCAGTTTGGGCTGACGGGTTAACGGTATCGTTAGCACCAATTACGAGTACTACATCAGTCTCAGGGAAGTCATCGTTAATTTCATCCATTTCTAAAACGATGTCATAAGGTACCTTAGCCTCAGCTAATAATACGTTCATATGACCTGGTAAACGACCCGCAACGGGGTGAATACCAAAGCGTACATTAACACCTTGAGCACGTAAGGTCTCTGTGATTTGAGCCACAGGATATTGTGCTTGTGCAACGGCCATACCGTATCCTGGGGTGATGATAACTGACTTAGAGCCTTTGAGTAACTCAGCAACCTCAATAGGGCTAAGCTCACGGTACTCACCGTCTTCTTCGCCTTCGGCGCTAGAGCTACCATCGGTACCGAAACCACCTGCAATGACTGAAATAAATGAGCGGTTCATACCACGACACATGATATAAGAAAGGATCGCACCCGAAGAACCTACTAATGCACCAGTCACGATTAAGAGGTCGTTACCGAGCATGAAACCAGCTGCTGCTGCAGCCCAGCCAGAGTATGAGTTAAGCATTGAAATCACAACTGGCATATCAGCACCACCAATGGAAGCAACTAAGTGCCAACCAAAGGCTAGGGCGATAAGAGTCATAACGACTAATGCAAAGGTAGAGCCACCGGCTTTAACGAACATGATTAAAAGCAATACTGACACAACAATAGCTAGTAAATTAAGCTTGTGTTTGTGCGGTATAGACAATGGCTTACTGCTTAATTTGCCGTTTAGCTTACCGAAGGCCACAATTGAGCCTGTGAAAGTCACAGCACCAATAAACACACCTAGGAATACCTCAACTAAGTGAATGTTGTGCATTTCTGGGGCTACAGCGGCACGGTCCATATAACTGTTGAAGCCAACAAAAACGGCTGCTAAACCCACAAAGCTGTGAAGAATAGCAATTAGCTCAGGCATTTCGGTCATTTCAACTTTTTTGGCACGATAAATACCGATAACTGCACCAAGTAGCATGGCAACAATAATCCAAGCAACGCCATTAGTGCCTTCAGCAAAAATGGTCGTCACTAAGGCAATCGCCATACCAGCAATACCGTATACGTTACCGCGACGAGCTGTTTCTTGGTTTGACAGACCGGCCAAGCTCAAGATAAAAAATAATGCTGCAATAATATAGGCAGCTGTTACTAATCCTGCTGACATAATCTAATCCTTACCCTTTACGAAACATGTTAAGCATACGACGTGTGACATAGAAGCCACCAAAAATGTTGATGCTGACTAGGAACACGGAGATGAAGGCTAAGAAGCTAGCAAAACCGCTAATATTGGACATCTGTATCACTGCACCAACAATAATAATGCCAGAAATAGCATTGGTCACAGACATGAGTGGGGTATGTAATGCATGTGTAACGTTCCAAACGACGTAGTAACCAACAACACAGCTCAACATAAATACTGTTAAGTGATTTAAAAACTCTTGAGGGGCGTAATGGCTTGCCCATAAGTAAATCGCAACACCAATCACTGGGAGAGCTAAGCGTTGCCATAGCGGTTTAGACTCTTTTTCTACCTTGACTGGGGCAGCTGCAGGAGCAGTTTGTGCAGGTGCGGCAGATACTTGGATCGGAGGAGGCGGGAACATGAGTTCGCCGTCGTGAGTCACTGTCATATTGCGAATAATGACATCCTCGAAGTCGAGTTTGACATTGCCGTCTTTTTCAGGGCTAAGTAGCTTAGACAGGTTTACTAAGTTAGTCGAGTAAAGCTGTGATGACTGACCTGATAAACGATTAGGTAAATCAGTGTAACCAATCACGGTGACGTTGTTATCAGTCACAAATACCTCACCTGGTACCGTGTACTCACAGTTACCACCACCTAAAGCGGCTAGGTCAACGATGACTGAGCCCGGTTTCATAGAGTCAACCATTTCTTTGGTGATTAACTTGGGTGAAGGCTTACCTGGAATTGCAGCGGTGGTGATGATGATATCAACAACCTTAGCTTGCTCTGCAAAAAGCTCCATCTCGGCTTTGATGAATTCATCACTCATCACCTTGGCATAACCATCGCCACTGCCACCAGCCTCTTGAGGGAAGTCAAGTTTTAGGAACTCACCACCCATTGATTCAATTTGCTCGGCAACCTCTAAGCGCGTATCGAATGCCTTAACTACAGCACCGAGTGAGCCAGCTGCACCAATAGCAGCAAGACCCGCTACACCCGCACCGATAACTAATGCCTGTGCTGGAGGAACCTTACCAGCAGCGGTAATTTGACCCGTAAAGAAGCGACCAAAGTGGTGTGCTGCCTCAATAACGGCACGGTAACCACTAATATTTGCCATCGACGATAAAACGTCCATTGATTGAGCACGTGAAATACGTGGCACCATATCAACAGCCATGGCGGTAATTTTCTTAGCATTGAGCTTTTCGAGTAATTCCGGATTTTGTGCCGGCTGAATAAAAGATACTAGAATAGTGCCTTCATTCATTGCGTCGATTTCTGCATCGCTAGGCGCATTAATTTTGTAAATTAAGTCGTTTTTAAAAATCTCATCGCGACTAACTACGCTTGCTCCAGCTTCGGCGTAGGCGGAGTCATCAAACTTCGCTAAAAGACCAGCGCCAGATTCTACTGCGACCTCAAAACCAAGCTTAATGAGTTGTGCAACTGTCGTCGGTGTAGCCGCTACGCGCGTTTCATCGGCGAATTGCTCCTTAGGAATCCCTATTCTCATCAATTCATACCTCGTTAATATTAAAAGGAAATGGAGGGTAAAAAATAAAAGCTACATTTT
>JAAZGT010000253.1 GCA_012511095.1 Alcaligenaceae bacterium | reverse complement strand
TTGGGCTTCAAATTCAAAGATGTAACATCCATGCATTTGACCCAAGCACCAACTATTTACAAAAACAATCTATGTCTTTATCAAATCAAGATGTCAAACACATTGCCCAGCTAGCGGCAATCGAGCTTAAATACCAGATCTTCACCGCGCGCCTCAACTAATAGTCATTAGTTTTTGCGCTGATATGAGGACGGAATACATAATATATCTCTATATTTACTTACCGTACGCCTAGATATCTTTATTCCCTCTTGAGCTAATAAATTACTTAACTGCTCATCACTATAAGGCTCGGCAGTATCCTCTTCAGTAACCAACTCACGTAAACGCAACTTTACAAAATCTGTTGACACAGTAGCAGGTGCTGGCGCTGGTGTTGCTACGGACTCGACACTCTGAACTGCCGGCTGAGTCACTGCAGTCGCTAACATCTCAGCTAAGGGATAGGTACCAAAGGGCGTTTGTATGTACTTTTGATTGCATAACCTAGAAATGGTGGAGGTATGTAAAGATAATGCCTCAGCCAACATTTCCAAGTTTAAAGGCTTTAAGTGACCCTCACCATGATCTAACCAATCTTGTTGATGCTCCACCATGGCCTGAGCTAGGGCTAATAAATTTTTATAACGATAAGCTAAATGACCCAATAGCTGCTCTGCCTCATCGATATCCGCTTTGATACATGTGACTTGGGAGATATTCAATGTTGGTATCAACTGATCGTTTAAGTAAGCATGCCATTTTCCATCGCGCTGCTCTAATAAAATATCTGGCACGACGTGAAACATGCGATCATCTTGCGCTTGCATCTCTATCTTGGTACGCAAAGCACGTAAATAAGACAACAATTGATCTAACTCTGTCTGATTAATTATGAGCACCTGTTTAATAGACTCAAAGTCTCGTTTAATGAGCATATCCCAATGCTCTTGGCACAACCTTAAAGCCAAGGCAGTACATGGCTCTTGAGTTTCGATGGATTGCAATTGTAAGATCCAACACTCTTGTAATGAACGGGCTGCCATACCAGCCGGCCCTAAGCGTTGTAAATGTTGCAAAGCATGCTCCAACTCATTCACAGTCACTGTAGCAGCCCAATCAGCCAATGCCTTTTGGTCTTTGATCCAAGACAGAATCTCTTTAAGCGGTGTGCGCAAAAAGCCATCAGCCTCTAAGGACTGCAAAAGCACAACCATTAGCTTAAGCTTTCTGCGGTCACCCTCCATCGCCTCAAGTCTAGCTTGCATCTGCGCCAATAGACTTTCCTCACTTTGGGCATTTTCTGGAAAGGCATAATCAGCAAGCAACGCAAGTGGAGGCTCATAATCTATAGCAAGATTATGCTCCGCTATCTGCTGTAACTCTTGTAATAGCTCCACACTCGCTAACTGCATAAAACGGCTTTGCTGGCGAAGGTATTTATTTTGTATCTGCGCTTGTCGTGTGTCATAGCGCATATTAAATCGGGTCATACCACCCCCTTTATATACTGCTTTTTATTACAGAAGTTGAAACGATTGCGCCCACAAGGCCTCAAACCCTGTGGGCAACAAAAAATATTAATAAGTTAATTAGCTATCCTTTTCTTCCTGGCAAAGGCTTACCTAACCACTCTTTATAATAAGTTTCGATATCAGGCTCAAAGTCATGAATCACTGGATACCAAGGGGTAGGTGCCTCAACCGAGTGCATGATGCCACAATTTGGACAATAATACTCCCTAAATACCTGCCAATCAGTACATGGTGCCATTAATTCAGGATAAACCTCCGTCATCGCCTCTAAGTTATCGCGAACATAAACTACTGCGTTAAGCTTCCAGTTTTCACGATAGTCACCATAGTTAAAGCCACAATCACACTTGGTAACCCACTCATGTGTATCAGCATCGCTGACAATATATAAATGTGGACCTAAAGGCAGGACAATCTCATCCTTCATGCCGGTCTTTTCTTGCAATGCTTTGACATACATTTCAAAGCGCTCTTTATCCTTAGGCATGGCAAGCATGCGGAAGGTGGTATCCCAATCTAAGGTGCCATCTACTAGGCGATCAATTTGCTCTTGAGAATACTTGCTCATTGTTGTCTCCGAATCTTTTTGGTTTGGTTGCGGCTCTTAGGCCGCAACCCTCCTCTAAATTTTGTATTAAGTTTATTGCTCTACTAAAACAACTGGACGTACATCTGGTAAAGCTGAGATGTCCTCGCGGAACTCTGAACCATATGTTGGTACATCAAGCTCAGTTTCCTCAACAATCCAGTCTTTTGGTAGATCCCAGAACTCACGGAACTCGTTAAGGAACTTCTCGGATAAGCCAAAACTTGATGCAAACATATGCTGAACCTGAGTAGATGCCTCCTTATTTAATATGCGCTCACGCTCCTCTTTCATCCACTCACGCGTTGGTTTAGCACGTGCTACACGCTCCTTACGGATTTCTTGACGACGAGCCTCAGTGGCTTCGGCATCTACGTGCCATACACCAGCCTCATCTTTAGAAATCACGGCGCCATATACTTTTTCAGCATATTCAGGCAGTAACACATAGCCGTTTAAGTCCTTAGCAATAGACTTAGGATCACGCTCTATTGGGTCACCAAAACCAGGGCCACCGCGAAGGTAGTTGAGGTATAAGTCATAGTTCTCGTATAAATCCTCAGTCGTCATACACTGCTTATCGCGTTTAATTCTGGCGCCATCATTAAGGTGTTGCTCATACGCATGAACACCTGGGTCCACATCACCGCCTAAAGGTAAGCTCTTGCCCTCAGCAATACGCTCTTTTAGACCAGTATTGTGTGCCGCAAAACGGTAACCTGATGCTGATGGATAACCACCCATAAAGCCCCAGTCACTGTTCATATAGCCATTACCCATAAAGAACATGGTCCAGTCCTGAGCTTTCCATACCATTCGCAGAGACTCATAACCACTACCACCACGATACTTACCGTAACCTGCAGTATTAGTCTTAATATTGCGACCAAGATAGAGCAAAGGCTCTGCCATTTCCCAAATCTCGATATCACCCATATCGCCTTCAGGGTTCCACACCGCCGCACCGTGATCTAGGCCATCTTTAATCGCACAAGCACCCGTACCACAACTAGAGGATTCGAAGCTGTTAACCGCGTGAATCTCATTATCTTGGTTAATACCACCCCCTTGTAGCCAGTTACTCGTGTTAGCGTTACCCGAGTTCACCTCCTCGAGGTAGCCACGTGAGAAGTACGCTTGACCTAAGCCACGCCATAAGGCTGACCAGCTCGATACTAGGAAATGCCATGAGTAAGCATGACCAGTACGTCGATCATCTGGGTTACACCAAGACCCCTTAGGTACATGGAATTGGGTACTGTAGTAAGCACCATCGTTAATACGCTGAGTTGGCACCAAGGTCTGGCTCATCATGACCCAAATACCACTGGTAATGGCAACGTGATGCGCGTTAAAGGTATGCCAACCCCACCGGTTCGCTCCCTCAAAGTCGAGTCGCCATTTAGCATCGCCACCAATGGTAATCTCACATGGGGAATGCATAATGCTATCGATTTTCGCAAACGGCGTGCTCGTGGCCACTTCCTCGTGCTTAAAAGGAACGTCCACAAAAGATGCCACACGATATTTACCTGGAATAGTCATGGCTTTAATACGTGTTTCTAGACCACGACGTCCTTCTTCTACCACCTCATAAACAAAATTCTCATAGGCCTCGATACCCTCTTCGGCGATCACGTCCTCTACTAAGTCACGCACCATATGACATCCAGCAACACGGGTCTTCTCATCAAGAATCCAGTATTTTGGTGTACGCACAGCACGTTGCGACTCGTGTAAGTAGTCACGGAATAGAACGTCATCAGCGCCCACTTTACGACAGGTCATCATATAACCATCACCAAAGCGTTGTGCTTGACCCGTCGACATCGAACCTGGTGTTACTGCACCCGTATCAATTACGTGGGTCACACCACCAGCCCAGCCGATTAAGCGGTCTTCGTGGAAAATTGGAACAATCGTTAAAATGTCACAAGGGTGAACGTTACCGATAGTACAGTCATTACTTTGGAAAATATCACCTGGGCGAATACCAGGGCTAGTTTCCCAATCGTTTTCCATCATGTACTTAATAGCGGCACCCATGGTACCTACGTGAATAATAATACCGGTTGAGGTAACCACACAGTCACCCGCCGCGTTGTACAGCGAGAAGCATAATTCACCTTCTTGCTCAACAATTGGGCTAGCGGCAATTTTCTTAGCAGTTTCACGCGCATGCACCACACCACCGCGCAATCTTGAGAAAAGCTTCTCATAGCGGATTGGATCACTTTCGCGGAATGCCAGTTTTTCTAAACCGTTATAGAAACCCGTCTTTGCTGTTCTTTCTAATACCGCATCGCGATTTTCTTTCAATGTCTGCCCCGTACCGAGCAAATCAACAACCTTATCTTTTTTAGCCATTTTCATGTCTCCGTTATCTCTTTAAGTTAGCTGCATCTCTGCTATTCGGCTTTACCATTTTTATCCTTGGTTTCCCAAAGGTGGAATAGACGATGCTTATCAAGTCTTGTTGCAAAGCCATCAGGTACAACTAAAGTGGTCGCGTCAGATTCGATAATCGCCGGACCAGTAATCTCGTTACCTGCTTTGAGGCTTTCCATCTGATATAGATCGGCATCCACCCACTTCTTGTGGCGATAGAACTTGCGAGTACCTAATTTAGCCTCTTCTGGTGGTGTAGGACCGACCTCTGGCTCCTCTGGTAAGGTTGGTTTTTTGGTATCTACCGTACCGCGCATGATGACACCCGTAACAGAGAAACCTAATTCTGGTGATAATGCAGAGCTTGCATAAACACGTGAATACGTTTCCTCAAAAGCCTCGACCAATTGATCCCAATCCTCTGCAGTACTTACCTCAGTAATTGGAGATACGATCTCAAGGTCATTTAATTGACCGTGGTACTGCATGCGATAACCAGGGTGTAAAGTCACTTCTTTTTCATCAAAGCCACTTAACTTGAACTCATCAATGACACTGACCGCTAACTCTTCCCAAGCCTCTTGTACTGCCTTAACAGCTTTTAGCTTTTCCTCCTTAGTACCAAATTGAGGAACAACTAAGTCAACAGATTTATCATAGCGATACTCAAAATCCGCACAAGCACAACCAAAGGCAGAGAAACCAGCAGCCCAAGCAGGAATAATCACATCCTTAAAACCTAAGCCCTCGGTATATCCGTAAGTATGTACTGGACCAGCGCCACCATAACTAAAGCAAACATAATCAGTTGGGTTGTAACCTTTGGCAGAAATATTAGAGCGGAGGTAATCACGTAACTGTAGGTCTAATAGCTCGATGACACCCGCAGCGACATCCTCAACCGTCATACCTAGTGGATCAGCTAACTGCTCTTTAATATGTTGACGCGCACGCTCAACATCTAAAGTAATCAAACCGCCTAAAAAGTTATCAGGGTTTAAGTAACCTAATACAACGTGACAGTCAGATACCGTTACCGTATCAATACCACTCTCTGGCCAACAAGTACCCACTCGATAACCTGCAGAGTCTGGACCTAATTTAATAGAGCCACTATAAGGGTCGATACGAACATAAGAACCTGCACCTGCACCTACTGTGTCCATCGCCACTAAAGGCAAAGATAAAACTAAGCGCGCCATATCGGGGTCAGCAATAATGGAGAAATTACCCTTGGTAATTAAGGCCATATCAAAAGAGGTACCACCAATATCACTACAGGCAATATTGTCGTAACCTAAAGCCTCACCCATCATCTTGGCGCCAATCACACCACCAATAGGGCCCGAAGACACGGTGCGCGCTAACTCTGAAGCTTTCCATGAGATGGTACCGCCGTGTGTCGCCATCACCCGCAAGTCAAATCTACCACCATGCTCTTTGAACTTTTCACTAACGCCCTTTAGAGTTTTTCTTGAAGGCTCAGCAGCATACGCTTCTAAAATAGTGGTGTTCATGCGGTGGCTTTCTTTGCGCACAGGATAGTAATCAACTGAGGCAAAGACTGGAAGCTCAACCTTAAGCTTTTTCAACTCATCTAAAACGATGTCACGAGCAAGGCGCTCATTGTCACCATTAGTGTGCGATTGCAAAAAACAAATAACAATTGCTTCACTATTACTATCAACAAGCTCTCTGACCGCTTGGCGAACCTCTTCCTCTCTTAAAGGAATAACCACTTCACCCTGCACGTCAGTACGCTCAGTCACACCACGAACACGTGAGTGAGGTACTAATGGCTCGTCATAACGGTGAGTATTAAGATGTAGACGCTCTTCGAGAGCATAACCTAAGTAACTCTGAATCGCGCGCCCCATACCATGCACGTGCTCAAACCCCTTATTACAGATAAGACCAACATCTAGGCCCTTACGCTGTACCACTCGGTTTAACATCGCAGTACCACTATATACACTGGTAATCAGCTGAGGATAAGCATCTTCTGCAGTAAGATCCCATGCCGCTAAAGCATCATTAGATGATTCATAAATAGCATGGGCCTCGTCGGTTGGGTTTGACTGCGACTTACCAACTACGAAACCACCATCCTCGCTTACGAAAAATGTATCCGTCATGGTACCGCCAGCATCAATACCCATAACTTGAACAGGATTATTTTGTCCAGCCATGATCATTGTCTCCTTTTTGGTGTTTATCAAACGGGCATTAACAGCGTCATTAAGTGTCTCGTCTTATGCTGTAAAGACCCGAAGGGAATACGTTTTGCATTCATTGGCAAAATTTTGTGTGCCCTTACCTTCTTATCTTGCAAAAAGCGTGCCAAGTACAAAAATAGTTTGGGATTTTATGTGACAAACGTGGAGAAAACAAAGGAACAACCAATAAATTCAATTACTTACGATTGCAGCTTAAATTTAATAAATTTTTTATTTGCTTAATTGATTGTTAAAAAAGAATATTTTTCTAAGACAAAAACGTTTGATTTATGGGCGTCGTCGTCCGGACGGTGTCTTAATTTACTACAGGGTAATTACTAGGGCAAAATCCCTGATAGACTTTCCCCCTAATTCGCATCAAACTAATATGCTAGGTAAGCTATTGATATAAAGAGCCTTTATACTCATACAACACTAACAACCTACCTTTTTATCAAAGGATATAAACGTGCCAACTAACTCAAACTCTACTTGGCGTGCCAATCCACGATATGACACTGAAATATTACAAGCTAAAGAGCGTTTTCTTAGTGAGCTCCATACGCAAAAGTCGTCATTCTTACGCAATGTCATCGAGGAGTCGTGGCAGCGCTGTATAGGTACAACCAGCCCCTTAAAGTCTTACGGCCCCGAGCCCGTAGACTCAGATACTTTAATTAAACGTCAACAGGCTAGCCCCGATCTATTTAGAGCGGCTGAGCTCATTATGAAGCAAGAGATCAACATCTTCGAAGACTCTGGCTTATTAATGCTACTTGCTGATCAAGATGGCTTTATCTTGAGTGCTCATGGCGATCCTATTGCTTTTTCTCAGGCCGAAAAAATTCACTTACTACCAGGTAGTAACTGGTCTGAAGAGCAATCAGGCACCAATGCTATTGGTACTGCTCTAACCCTAAAAAAGGGTCTTGAGGTATATGGATCTGAGCATTTTTGTCATGGTATGAATGCCTGGACTTGTACTGCAGTGCCTATTATGGATCCAGTCACCAATGATCTATTAGGTGTTATTAATATCTCTGGTTTGCGACATGCATATGCACAACAAAACTGGACCTTAGTTAATAGCATCGCTAACCATTTACAAGGACTGCTTAAAAAGAGCATCTTACGTGATCACTACCAATTGGTAGAGTACTTTTCTAAAAAGCAATGGCACAATCAAACCGCTGTCTTATATGACAAGTACCAGCGCCCTATCATGTCCAATCATCAGGAGTACCTGCATCACCTCAAAACCTCTTCTAATGAGAAGTTTGAAATAGAAGCTGATAAAGAGGTTGAGCCTATTTACTTTGAAGGTGACCTCATCGGCTCTGTAGTGCGTTATGACTTAGCGACTAGCTCAAATAAAACACACACTAATATCACAACATCCTCACACCCTGTATTTGAGCAGATTATTGGTTCAAGTCCACAACTACTCGAAACTAAGCGAAAAGCTGTTCTCTTATCAAAAAACCGCGCATCAGTACTTATTACAGGTGAAACTGGTAGTGGTAAAGAGCGTTTTTCTAGGGTTATACATCAGTTATATTGCAGTGAAATGCAACAAAATAACTTACCTTTTGTAGCTCTAAACTGTGGTGCCTTCCCTGCAGAGTTACTCGCTGGAGAGCTATTTGGTTATGTTGATGGTGCATTTACCGGTGCCAAAAAAGGCGGACAAATCGGTAAATTAGAGGCGGCAAATGGAGGCGTCCTCTTTTTAGACGAAATTGGCGAGATGCCATTAAATTTACAAGCATATTTACTACGTGTACTCGAAGAGGGAGAGCTCTATCGCTTAGGATGTAACACCCCTCGCAAAGTCAGTTTTAAGTTGATTTCGGCTACAAACCGCGACCTCTTAGAAGAGGTGCAAAAAGGTAATTTTCGTAAAGATTTATATTATCGACTAGCAGTGACTCATCTCACTTTACCCGCATTACGCGAATGTAAGTCAGATATCATACAGCTACTAGACTTTTACTTAACAGAGATCGCCAAAAGAGATGGATTACCACCAAAGACGTTAAGCCCCGAGGCTATTGAGTTGCTTATCCAATATCATTGGCCAGGTAATATTAGGGAGTTACGCAATACAGCCGAAAACATTTTACTCATGGCAGAGCATCCAACAATAATGGTTAATGATCTACCTGCAACAATACGAGAGCATCGGGTTGAGCCATCCTCTTTAATAACACAAGGAGTCAACTCAGTATTTCCGCTTCAAGATCCACACGATATGATTGGTTATTGTACTAACTTTAGTAGTCAGCTAGAGGAGTCAGAATGTCGATCGATTTGCTTAACTATTGTAGAGTGTCAAGGCAACCTGAGTCGCACCGCTAGACGCTTAGGCATCGCAAAAAGTACACTTTATAACAAAGTCGAACGCTATGGATTGGCTGATTTTGTTGAGTTGCAACGCAAAAAAACCAACTAATAAAAACATCGTTTATCTACAATAGGCTATTTCATCCCCTAAAAAATGCCTTAAATATATACCTATCTACTCAAAGACTCTTATCAACAACTCATACTGTCAAACTAATCCTAATAAAACCTGCCTTAGTAGAAGTCTTTGCACAAATCCTCTCAAAAAAACTTTCAACCCTTATTAGTAGCGTAAAACCGCACCACTTGCTCACTAATGTGGCACCTTAACGTACATCCCTGTTTGAGATAACATATAATAACGTATTATGATTTTTAATCGATGGGACTGGGTTTCAACTAAAGATGCAATATCTGCCCATTTAACCCAAGCACCAACTATTTACAAAAACAATCTATGTCTTTATCAAATCAAGATGTCAAACACATTGCCCAGCTAGCGGCAATCGAGCTATCAGACGAGGAGTTATCTCGTTATGAAGCCGACCTTAA
>JAAZGT010000252.1 GCA_012511095.1 Alcaligenaceae bacterium | reverse complement strand
TAAGCTTGGGAACCGTTGAAAACTTTAGTAACATTTAATCTATTATAGTACAGCCAGCCGAGAAGCTTAAATAACAAAAAAAGATAGACTCTTAAGAATCTGCCTTTTCCCAAGAAAATATTAGTTAATACTAATCGTCTTTTTCTAGTTTAAGAATTTCACCGGTATGAGCATCAATCTTGACCTCGTACTTCTCTTTATTAGTGACTGCTTCAATATCGTAGTAACTGTCATCACCCTTAGTTTTGAGCTCAGCCTCCTTAACACGAGCACCGGTTTCACGCTCAGCGATGGTAATTGCTTTTTGCATCACAAGAGTTGCTTTAGGTTTTTCTTTACTTTTAAAGAAACCATCATTGACCTTGTTGCTTATAACCTCACCACTCTCAGCGTCGATTGTTAGCTTATGCTTATGTTCGTCGCCTTGAACCTCAACTTCATAATAAGGTACCCCATCGCGAAAATCGATTTCCATCTCAACCACATCACCGAGGTCTTGCGTAGCGGCAATACCTACTGCCTGTGCTGGGCTAATGGTTAGTTTCTCAATCGTTGCCCATTTATCACTGTCTGATGCTGCTGCACTAAAAGCCGCCACACTCATGGCAACAGTTAATAGACCCATGGTGGCTTTTTTAATGAATCGCATGACTATCTCCTTGCTATAAAAAAGAGCTTATAAATGCTCTTGAGAATTTATTATATAGAGCCTTACTAAGCTAAAAATTACTATTTCGCAAGTAATTGTTAATAGTAGAGTAGAAAATGCATGCGACTAAATGCGATTATATTTCCACGCGCTCTAGCTCTTGTAAAATCCCGCAATCTCTGGCAGCCCTAGCCTCGCCACATTGCCCTCTGATATGACTAAGCTCATCTGCCAAGGCATGCAACTCCTTAATACGGTTACGAACATCAAGCAAATGCCTATCAATTAAGTCATTGACCGAAGCACAACTAGCATTAGGTTCAACCCGTGCCACTAAAAGCAAACGAATTTCTTCCTGCGACATTTCTAGGGCGCGGCAACGACGTATAAAGATAAGTCGCTCTAAATGTTTATTCTGATATTCACGATAATTATTATGGATATTACGTGGCGCTTCGGGTAATAAGCCCTCACGTTCGTAATAACGAATCGTTTCCACAGGACAATCGGCTAATTTTGATAACTCACCTATTCTCACTGATAACTCCTGTCTATACTTGACCCTGTAGCTACTACAGGGTATTAAATGATTATATTCGAAAAAACGCATTTAAGAAATAATTTGGATAACATCATGAGTTGTAAAGGCGATAAAAGCAATAAAAGTGATAAATTACAAACAAGCTGTTGCGCAAGCAATGCCGCAGCAGTCGAGGCTGTAGAGCAGCTTGAAGAGTCTTGTTGCGCAGGAGGCGCTTGCGCTGGCGCGGAAAGCACCAACAAACCAACGATTGTTGAGGCTGCTGATGACGCTTGTTGCTCTGGGGGGGCCTGTTCTGGTGAAGCTACACCTATTGAGGATTCCTGCTGTTCAGCTGAAGCACCCACTTCCTGCTGCCCGAGTACCAGCGCAGTAGCGATCGACGCTTTAGCCAAATCCGAAGTAGTTAAAGACGGCACCCGTACTGCCATCCGCATTATGCAAATGGACTGCCCTACCGAAGAGGCCATGATTCGTCGACTCTTTAACAATATGCCTGAGGTGAAGCAATTAGAATTTAATCTAATTCAACGGGTCTTAACGGTTACCCATACCCCAGACTCCTTAGACAAAATACTTAAAGCGATTCGTAGTCTAGGTTTTGTACCAGAAGTGCACCAAGACGGTGAGATCATGGGTCAATTAGAGGTAGAGCATCGTCCTTGGGCCCCTTTAATCATCGCCGCTATTATTGCGGTTGCGGCTGAGGTATTTGATTTTATGGGCATGCCGGCATGGCTTACGATTGTGCTTGCCGTCAGCGCTATTGCCATTGGCGGTTTACACACTTACAAAAAAGGCTGGACTGCTTTACGCACGGGCAATCTCAACATCAACGCCCTAATGAGCATTGCTGTCACAGGCGCCCTACTTATAGGTCAATGGCCTGAGGCTGCCATGGTCATGGTTTTATTTAGCCTAGCCGAAGTCATTGAGGGCCGCTCATTAGACCGAGCGCGCCAAGCCATTAGTGGACTAATGAAATTAGCCCCCGATCATGCCACGGTTTTACAAAAAGACGGTAGCTGGCAAGAGATACCCGCACGTGAGGTGAGGCTTGGCTGTGTGGTACGTATTGGCCCAGGTCAGCAAATCCCTCTTGACGGTGAGATTATTAGCGGTTTTTCAAGTGTGAACCAAGCGCCAATTACAGGTGAAAGTCTGCCTGTCGATAAGGTCATTGGTGACTCAGTGTATGCGGGCACCATTAACCTTAACGGCTCTTTTGAGTACAAGGTCACGGCCATTTCAGAAAATACCACCCTTGCTCGTATCATTCATAGTGTCGAACAAGCGCAAAATGCAAAGGCACCGACTCAACGCTTTATTGACCGCTTTGCAGGCATTTATACCCCCATCGTTTTAGGACTGGCCGTACTAATCGCAATTTTGCCCCCCCTACTATTAGGTGGAGAATGGCTAGATTGGATTTATAAATCACTGGTTATGTTGGTTATCGCTTGCCCATGTGCTTTGGTTATTTCCACCCCAGTATCTATTGTGAGTGGTCTCGCAACTGCTGCACGTCAAGGGATATTAATTAAAGGCGGGGTGTATTTAGAGAATAGCCGTTTATTAAAACGATTGATTTTTGATAAAACAGGTACCATCACCCAAGGTAAGCCAAGTCTAAGTGAGCAGATTATTTTTGATGAGGAGCGCCGTCAAGAAATCCATCAAATCGCCGCCACCCTTGCCGCTCGCTCTGACCACCCTATTTCAAGAGCCTTAGTCACGGCCTTAGACCGTAAAATCGATGACAGCACAGTGACTAGTTTTGAAGCTCTCCCAGGTCGCGGCACCAAAGCCGTGATTAATGGCACTGCCTATTATCTAGGCAGTCATCGCTTAATTCACGAATTAGGTGTTTGTAACGAGGCTTTAGAAGCTCAACTTGCACAGTTTGAGCAACAGGGCAAAAACATCACCCTATTATGTAATGAAACCGAGGCACTCGCTCTTTTTGTGATGGCCGATCAAATTAAAGACAGCAGCCGTCAAGCCCTCGAAGATTTACACCAGATGGGCATTAAAACCATGATGCTAAGTGGTGATAATCAATTAGCGGTCAATTTCATCGCCGCAAAAGTTGGTATTGATGAAGCCTATGGCGAACTACTACCCGAAGACAAACTCGAACGCATTCATACGCTAGCCGATCAAGACATGGTGGGCATGGTGGGTGACGGCATTAATGATGCTCCATCACTAGCTCGCGCTGACATTGGCTTTGCCATGGGCGTGATTGGTTCTGACGTGGCACTTGAAACAGCGGACGTTGCCTTAATGGATGATGACTTAAGAAAGATCCCTGCCTTAATTCGTCTATCCCACGCCACCCATCGAATTTTGATACAAAACATTAGCTTTGCGCTTGGTATTAAAGCGGTGTTTCTTGTGTTAACACTTATTGGCATGGGGACCATGTGGATGGCGGTATTTGCCGACATGGGCGCAAGCTTAATTGTGGTTTTAAATGGCTTGCGTTTATTACGCGAGCCTGCATAACTGAGACTTAATGACTAATAAGGTAACGCATGAGCCTCACACCTTGCGCTAGGATCAATTAAGCCGTCTTAGGGCGCAAAATATTTCTACAAACTTAAGCCTTGTTATATACTCAAAATAACACGTTCAGCCTAACAAGGCAGAGGAAATTATTGTGAATAAGCAAGCGACCGACAAAGCTTCCGAAAAAGCCATTTTACTACGTAATCAAATGCACTCTAGAGTAGAGGCTATGGGTAATTTACTGGTTGAAGCCTTTCATTACCTAGCGCTTTTTGTCATTGGTGCAATTACTGTTTATGCAGGTACGCTCACAGCCATTGATATTTTGGCTAAAAAGCAGATTTCTATTGATGATATTTTGCTACTTTTTATCTATTTAGAGCTGGGCGCCATGGTGGGTATTTACTTTAAAACCAACCATATGCCGGTGCGATTCCTGATTTATGTTGCCATTACGGCACTAACGCGTTTAATGATCTCAGATATTTCCCACCACAATGATCCCGGTATGGGCGTGGTATATATCTCCATCGCCATTTTACTGCTAGCGCTTGCGGTATTAGTTGTGCGTTTTGGTTCATCGCGTTATCCCTCAATTCGCACTAGTTCCAAAGCCACATTTATTGATGAATCACACGAGGGGATTGAAAATAGTCGCGATGAGTAATTACCATGCGCAACAAATGATCTTTTTATTGAATAGCCCGTTAATTTAGGACAAAATGCAAAAGCAAAATACACAAGACGATGTAATTAACTTTTTAAAAACCATCGCTCCTAGTGTCATCGAAACCCATATCTCAATGGTGTTTCTTGATGATAAACACGCTTATAAGTTAAAAAAAGCGTTGGCCCTGCCTTTTGTCGATTTTAGTCAAACTGAGCAACGTTTAGCTGCATGCCAAGATGAGCTTAGGCTCAATAGCCGTACCGCCCCCGATATGTATTTAGAGGTAATGCCTATTTATCGCCATCAAGATGGGCAATTAAGCTTTAAAGACGATGGTCATAATAACGTCTTAGATGCGGTCCTCAAAATGCGCCGTTTTAAGGACAAGGACCTTCTTAGCAATTTAGCTAAAAGAAATAAGCTCAATAGTGACATCATGACCAAGCTTGCTCAGGCCATTGCTGAATTCCATAAAGCTACTGAAATATCTAGCGATCACAAAGGCGCTAAGCGCATTAAAGACATTCTTGAGCTCAACCGTAAGTCCGAGTCTTTAGTTAATAAGGTCCTAGGTCACGAGCGCATGACTGAGTTAAATCTACTCTTAGAACAAGAAATTAATAAACATAGCGACTTATTAAATAGTCGCGCCGCTGCCGGCAAGGTCCGTCATTGTCACGGTGATCTGCATTTAAATAATATTTGTTTATGGCGTAAAACCCCTACGCTCTTTGATTGCCTTGAGTTTAATCAGTCAATGGCTACTACAGATGTGCTCTATGACTTAGCCTTTTTATTAATGGATTTATGGCGTTATGAACGATACGATTTAGCCAACTGGTTAATGAATCGCTATATGGACCACACCAACGAAAACGATGGCTTAATTTTATTGCCGTTGTTTATGAGCCTAAGGGCATCCATTCGCGCTTTGGTTACAGCCACCCAAATTGCACATACCGATAAACAAACTGATACTAGCGCTCAACTTAACGTAGCGGAGCAATTTCTTGAGCTTGGCTTTGATCTATTAAAACGCCCCGAAGCACAACTCATAGCTATTGGCGGCCTAAGCGGTAGCGGCAAATCCACCTTAGCTAAAACCCTAGCGCCATTTATTGGTGCAGCACCTGGTGCGCGTGTACTCTCAAGTGACCGCATCCGCAAACAACTCTTCGGGGTTGAGCCTGAAGAGAGGTTAGCCGCGGAAAAATATACCCAAACCAGCTCTAATTTGGTTTATCGTATCCAAAAAGAACTTTCTCAAGAGATCTTAAAGGCTGGTCATAGTGTAATTGCTGATGCTGTCTTTTCAAAAGCCACAGAACGCAATGCCATTGAAAATAGCGCTAAAAAACTCAAGTGTAAATTTAATGGTCTTTGGCTGGAAGCTCCAGCACAACAACTGATGGAGCGAGTCGACGCTCGAACAAACGACCCTTCTGATGCTACCGTTGAGGTGGTAAAAATGCAGCTCAAGCTGGCCCCTGGAGAAATTCATTGGCCACGGCTTAACAGTGCTCAACAACCAAAGGATGTATCAAACCAAGCCCTAACCTTGTTACAAGGTCAATGGCCCTGGTAATTATTTAAACTTAAATTATTATGAAAAAAGCGTTTATTTTAATTGACTACTCTGTCGACTTCGTTGCTGATGATGGTGCACTAACCACAGGCAAACCCGGTCAACTATTAGAAGAATCTATATTGAACTACGCCAAAGAGTTTGTAGATAATGGCGACTACCTTGTAATTGCAATGGATGACCACTTTGAGGGTGATACGCATCACCCTGAGTCCAAGCTCTTTCCACCGCATAATATTCATGGTAGCCCTGGTCAAGAGCTTTACGGCTCAATCAAAGACTACTATGAAACGGTTAAAGATCGCGATAACGTCTATTTTTACTATAAGACGCGATACTCGGCCTTTGCGGGTACAACCCTCGATCAAAAGCTGCGCGAACGCGGCATTACAGACATTTACCTAGCAGGTGTGTGTACCGATATTTGTATTGTCCACACCGCAGTTGATGCCTATAACCTTGGTTATAACATTCATGTACCTGAGTCTTGTGTGGCTAGCTTTAACCAAGCGGGACACGATTGGGCTCTAGGCCATTTTGAAAATAGCTTAGGGGCTAATGTAATTCGTAGTTAATTACAAAACGTCAAAACGAAATCGCAAAGTAGCTCGTCTGAGCCTCTCTGCGGTTTCGTCAAAGATTATATCAATTAGTCTTGATGCGGGATAATGGTCACAGGGCAAATGGCTGCCTGAATCACACCATAACTCACACCACCTAAAACAGCACGGATCGGACCTAAACCTCGTGAACCCATGACGACCATCTCGATAGGGTCACTGCTACCTTGACTCTCGCGGATACGATCCACAATACATTGCTTAGGGTCACCGACTAACATTTCAAGCGTGTAAGAAATACCTGATTCGTCGAGAATAGTCTTTGCCTCAGCAACTGACTCTTCAAACAACAACTCTTGATACTCTCTAATATCCTCTTGTGAAAACATACGCTTTGAGTGGACAGTCTGAAAACTTGGTTGCGCATTAACTGCTACAATTTCTGCTTTATCTGCACCTGAAACCATTTTAATAGCCCAGTGTAATGCGGCGATCGAGTGCTTTGAGCCATCGAGCGCTACTAAAACCTTGTTTAACATCTTCTCACCTCTCTTTTTAAATCCATTGGTTGATTGTCGCACCGCTTTAGTGGGTACCTGTATTAATTATACACGGAGCGACAAAAAACTCGTGAATTTTTAAATGGCTTATTTTTCTGCAGCAGGTGATTGTTGATAGGCTTTTTCAATACGCTCACCAATCGCTTGATCGACGTTTTTCCAATATTGGAATACTCGCTCTAAGACTGGACTACGTACGCCCTGAATCGCCCCCACAATGGTTTCAACAAATTGAGCACGATCCTCATCATTCCAAACCTCACGTACTAATGTGCCAGCTTGGCCAAAATCATCATCTTCAGGATATAAAGAATAGGCTTGACGCACTAAATCGCCATCGGCTTCCCAACCATCCTCAACTGGGCCAACATGGTCCGCAAATGGGCGACCCGCGTTATCGCTAAGATATGTGGGCTGACTACCGCTATGTTGATAAGCCATATTGCCATCAAACATATAAGTATTGGTTGGCACCTTAGCTTGGTTAACAGGCAACTGGTGGAAGTTCGTACCAATACGACGACGCTGCGCATCTGGATAAGCAAAAACACGACCTAACAACATCTTATCGGGTGATAAACCAATACCTGGCACCAAATTAGATGGCGAGAAAGCCGCTTGTTCAATCTGCGCAAAGAAGTTGTCGGGGTTGCGGTTTAAAGTCATACGACCTACCGGAATTAATGGGTAATCCTTATGTGGCCATACTTTAGTGAGATCAAAAGGATTAAAGCGGTAATTTCTTGCTTCCTCATAAGGCATAATTTGTACCGATAAATCCCAGGATGGATGCTCACCACGTTCAATGGCATCAAATAAATCACGACGATGTGAGTCAGCATCCATACCGCTAACTTTGGTCGCCTCAGCATTGGTGTAGTTTTGCTCGCCTTGGCAGCTATGGAAATGGTATTTTACCCAAAAACGCTCACCCTCAGCATTGACCCACATATAGGTGTGAGAGCCATAGCCATTCATATTACGCCATGTCTTAGGCAAGCCACGACTTCCCATTAAATAAGTCACTTGGTGGGCAGTCTCGGGGTGATTGGTCCAGAAATCCCACTGCATATGGTTATCACGCAATCCCGAATTGGGTAGGCGCTTTTGACTACGAATAAAGTGCGGGAATTTCATTGGATCACGCACAAAGAAAATTGGCGTGTTATTACCCACTAAATC
>JAAZGT010000251.1 GCA_012511095.1 Alcaligenaceae bacterium | reverse complement strand
TTTTAATGCATTGCGCAGTAACACATAAAAAGTTCCAGCCACACCACCTAATAATGCGCCTAATACAAGGATTAACGCTTTGCGCGGTTTGTCTTTGGTCAGTGGAAGTTGAGGCGTTTGGCTATAACTAAACATTTGACCTTGAACTTCTGGGTCTGCCAGTGTTTTTAAATTTTCTATATTGTGTTGAATTGCGTAATACTGTTCTGGATAAATAGTATCTGTATTTAATAAGGTATTTAATTGCGCTTGCAAGTACTTCTCACCGAGCATAAAAAGCATCTCGGAGTCTTTCAAATCAATAATACTATTTCCTATAACAGGACTGTTTCCAGTGTAATCGTTGATATTTGCGTCGCGAGCGGTTTGTAAAGCTTGCTTAAGATCTAATATTTTGTTTGATCGACTTTGCTCGGCACGATTTTTTAGTTGAAGGGCATTTGCTTCTAAGTAGAGTATACGGTTATCTATACGACTTTCTAATCGGTTATAGAGCATGCTGAGAGTTTTTTTGTTGATGTGCTCGATGATCTGACTTAAGGCTTTTTGAGCACTATCAGGAGTTTCAGCAGAAAACTTCAGATTATAAATATAAGGGTTGTTGTTAGCCACTTGTGACGCGCTGAAATTACTTGTTGCTAATTTATTTAATAGCAAAAGACGCTCAGTATCTGTTTCAAGGTCTTGGGATAAAGTCTGATAATAGTCCGTCTGACTGATGGCTTCAAGTCTTTCATCACTAGCTAATACACCCGTAGAAAAAATTGTAAAGCATTTTCTAGGCTTTTTTGAGTGTCCATATTGGATGTGTTATCTAACATCGCAAAACGATAAAAAGACTCTTCAGTTTTTAAATATCGCTCAAGCTGTGCAGGTTCAGAAACGCGTACTTGCGCCTGACTTGTCCATTGCTCTTTAGCGGTAAATGCGTAGGCACCAGCTAAAATGATCCCCAGCATTGTAATGGCAATAATTAACCACTTGCCTTGCCATATCGTCTCGAACAACTCGAATAAATCGATTTCGTCATTATAGTTTGATTGTTGAGGAAAATTTTGCATATTAATCTGTATAAAGTGCGTTTATGAGTCAGCTCGCCATTATAAGGTTATATCTTATCTTATTCTGTAACTAATTTTATTAGTATTTATTCAATGAAGATTTGATCCCAGTCTTGAAAATCCCTTTTTTGTCCTCACTTTAAAGGACCATACACTTACATGGTCATTCATTATCTAAAGAAAAGGATTAAATATAATGGTAGATCAGACTCAAGATAGTCAAAAGCAAGACACGACAGCTCGTACCATGGGTTTCCAAACCGAGGTTAAACAGCTGTTGCACTTAATGATTCACTCTTTATATTCAAATAAAGAAATTTTCTTAAGAGAGTTGGTTTCTAATGCCTCAGACGCCTGTGATAAATTGCGTTTTGAAGCCATTGCCAATCCAGAGTTGTTAGCAGACGATAGTGATTTACGCATTCGCGTAAGTTACGATCCTGAGCTCAAAACCATCACTATCAGTGATAACGGTATTGGTATGAGTGAAGACGAAGTAATTAATAACCTCGGTACTATTGCACGTTCAGGTACTAAGGAATTCTTTTCAAAACTCACTGGCGATCAAAAGAAAGACACTCAATTAATTGGTCAATTCGGTGTGGGCTTCTACTCTTCCTTTATTGTTGCGGATGAAGTAATTGTTCGTACTCGTCGCGCCGGTCTTGCTGCTAATGAAGCGGTAGAGTGGCAGTCTAAGGGTGAGGGCGAATTTAGCATTAAAAATATTGAGAAAGACTCTCGCGGTACTGACATTATTTTATTCTTAAAAGAAGATAGCGAGGAGTTTTTAAATAGCTGGCAGTTACGCAATATCATGCAGCGTTACTCGGATCATATTTCTATTCCTGTACAAATGGAAAAAGAAGACTATGATCAGGAAAAAGGCGAAAGCATTAAGAGTGGCCAATGGGAAACCATCAACCAAGCTAGCGCCTTGTGGACTCGTAATCGCAATGAAATCACTGACGAGCAATACCAGGAGTTCTATAAGCATATTAGTCACGATTTTGAGGATCCATTAGCTTGGACTCATCGCAAGGTTGAGGGTCTTAACGAATATACGCAGCTATTTTATATACCTAAACGCGTTCAGTTTGATTTATGGGATCGTGATGCCAAACATGGCTTAAAGCTATATGTGAAGCGTGTCTTTATTATGGATGACGCTGAGCAGTTGTTGCCAATGTACCTGCGCTTTGTGCGTGGTGTGATTGACTCCTCAGACTTACCACTTAACGTTTCTCGCGAGATCCTGCAAGAAAGTCGTGATGTTAGAGCCATTCGTGATGGTTCAACGCGTAGCGTTCTCGCTATGCTTGAGGATTTAGCTGAAAACCGTCAAGAAGACTATAATGCATTTTGGAATGAATTTGGTCAGGTGCTTAAAGAGGGTATGGGCGAGGATCAAAGCAACCAAGAGCGCTTATCTAAGCTATTACGCTTTGCTTCAACACATGATAATAGTGAGACTCAAGAGGTTAGCTTAGCTGACTATGTGTCACGTATGAAAGAGGGCCAAGAGGCGATTTATTATGTTACCGCCGACAGCTATGCAGCCGCTAAGAGTAGCCCACATTTAGAAATCTTCCGCAAGAAAGGCATTGAGGTCTTACTCATGTCTGATCGTGTCGACGAATGGATGATGTCTTTCTGGTCCGAGTTTGATGGTAAAAAGCTGGTATCGGTATCTAAAGGCGCGCTCGATTTAGAAGAATTAGCTGATGATGACGAGAAAAAGCGTCAAGAAGAGGTGAGCGAAGAGTTCAAGCCGTTAATTGAGCGACTACAAAATGCACTTGGCGATCAGATTAAAGAGGTTAAGGTGTCTTGGCGATTAGTCGATTCACCTGCGTGTGTGGTAGTTGCTCAGCATGAGCTAAGCCCGCACTTACTCAGTATGTTAAAAGCTGCTGGTCAAGAGGTGCCTGATGTTAAGCCGACTTTGGAGATCAATCCAGATCACGCCTTAATTAAGCGTATTGAAGCAAGTAGTGATGAGGATATCGCTGATTGGGCTGCTGTGTTATTAGACCAAGCTTTATTATCTGAGGGGGCACAAATTGCTGACCCTGCTGCTTTTGTTAAACGTATGAATCGTTTATTTATGCAGTAGTTAACACCCTTTATTTTTAATTAGATTAAAGCCCGAGTTATTTTATTGAATAGCTCGGGTTTTTTTGTGCTTATTTTTCTGGAACAACAATTTTAGAAAAATCATAAAAGAGTATTGCCTCAACTATTTAGTTTAAATAGCTGAAGTAATCATAATTATCTAGATAAAAAGTTAAAATTTCCATTGTGTGAGTTATCTTATTCCACCAAATGGAATTTA
>JAAZGT010000033.1 GCA_012511095.1 Alcaligenaceae bacterium | reverse complement strand
TGGACTAATTTGCATATTGGCGACAAGGTGGTGGTTAAAAAAGCCCAGCATAAGATGACTTTTTTACACCCCATAGGCTATAGTTTCTTTGGTACGCTACGCCAAAAAATGAACTGGAATGTCATGCCCGATAACCAAACTAAATAAACCTTATGCTGAGCTCACTACATATTCGTGATTTTGTTATCGTCGAAAAAACCGACCTCCATTTTGATGATGGTTTTACGGTTTTTTCGGGTGAAACTGGTGCCGGTAAATCGATTTTAATTGACGCCCTAAGCCTTGCTCTAGGTGGCCGTACCGATGTAGGCGTGATACGCGAGGGTGCGGATAAAACTGAGATCAGCGCGGTCTTTGACCCAAACCAAGCCATTTGCCAATGGCTTCAAGACAATGGTTTTAGCGATGATGAGCTGATTTTACGTCGTATCATTACAAATCAAAGCAAAAGCCGCGCCTTTATTAATGATAGCCCTTGCACTCTTGGTCAACTCAAAGAGTTAGGTGAGATGCTGGTTGATATTCATGGTCAGCACCAGCATCAAAACCTATTAAAAAACACGGCACAGCGCCAACTGCTTGACGCCCATGCACAGCTCGAACCTATGTTGCGTGATTTAGCTGAGCGTTGGCAGCTATGGCAAAAAAACCAACAAAAACTTGAGGACTTTCTAGAAAATGAGCAACAGCGCAAGTTAGAGCAAGAACACCTTAACTGGCAATTTGAAGAGCTCAACGCCCTTAAACCTCAAGAGGGCGAGTGGGAGCAAATTGATCAAGCCTTTAATCGCTTATCTAATGCAGCCGCACTATTAGAAGGTACCGGCACCGTCGTTGAGTTACTTGATGGCGAGGAGCATAGCGCCCTTTCCATTCTCAATCGCTGTTTGCAAAAAATCAATCAACTCTCTAAGCATGACCCTGCTCTAGAAACTGTTGCCCAAAGCTTAGAGTCAGCTCGTATTAGTTGCACCGAGGCCATTCATGATTTAAATCGTTTCCTTGACGATGTGGATTTAGATCCACGCAGTCTTGAGGAAACGGAGCGTCGTATGCGTCAATTATTTGATGCGAGTAAAAAATTTAATGAGCCTCCCGAAAACTTACACCTTGTACTCGACAGCTTAGCGGAGCGTTTAGCCGAGCTAGAGTTCGGCATGGACACAGATGCCTTAAAGCAATTAGTAGAAAAAAATAAAGACGACTACATGATATTAGCTAAAGAGGTTTCAGCAATTCGCAAAAAAACCGCCAAGGATCTGTCTACAAAAGTCACTGAATTGATGCAAACGCTTGCAATGCAAGGTGGTCGTTTTGAAATTGAGCTTCAAGCAAGCTCACCCTCTGCTCAGGGCATCGATCACATTCAATTTAATGTGGCTGGCCACGCTGGCACTACGCCGCGCGCGCTGAACAAAATCGCTTCCGGTGGTGAGTTAGCTCGTATTTCTCTGGCTTTGTCAGTCATTGCCAACAAAGCAGGACAAGTATCGACGCTAATTTTTGATGAGGTAGATACCGGTATTGGTGGCGGTGTAGCCGAAATTGTGGGGCGCCTATTAAGGCAGTTGGGTGAGAGCCACCAAGTACTTTGCGTCACCCATTTAGCCCAAGTCGCTTCTTGCGCTCACCACCATTTTGAGGTGAGTAAACAAGAAAAAGCAGGCACCACGCGCTCAGATATTCATGTTTTAGATGATGAGCAACGAATCCAAGAGATTGCACGTATGTTGGGTGGTTTAAATATTTCTGAGACCACGCTTAAACATGCCGAAGAGATGCTTAAGCATTAATAATTAATGCCGCTTATGATTGTCAAATGCACAACAGCCGAAACTATGATGTTTCGGCTGTTGTGCGTTTAGTGCTTTAAATAGGACTAGCCTAGACTAACGGATTTTCTTAATGCAGTTATTGCAAATACCATAAAGCACGAGGGCATGACTCTCTAATGCAAAATCATATTTTTTAGCAATGGCGTGTTGACGCTCCTCAATTGTTTCGTCAACAAACTCAACTACAATGCCACAAACTGAGCATACTAAATGGTCATGATGATTACCATCATCAATTTCATAAACCGCTTTGCCATTGTCAAATTGGTGCTTAGTTAAAATACCCGCTTCTTCGAATTGGGTGAGCACGCGATACACAGTAGCCAAACCTATCTCGGTTTTTTCATTAATTAAAATGCGATATACATCCTCAGCGCTCAAATGCCCCGCATCAGGACGCTGAAAAATTTCTAAAATCTTCAAGCGCGGATAGGTCGCCTTTAAACCCATACTTTGTAAAGCTTGTGATTCACTCATGTATACCCCCAAATAAACAAGTCTTATTAAGTAAATCATAATGCAAATCACTATGATGCAACATAATAAGTACTTGATAATGGTTAATTGATTGATTAGACAATAGATCCTATCATAATATGACAAAAGCTAAGAACCAAAGACGATAGCCTCATAAGGGTTAGGACTATTCATTTATAAAAAACTAGTTATAGCGCTGTGATGCGTGCTTAGCATCTAATTCCTTATGTTAGAATTAGTGGTTTATAGTCATCAGCTTACTACTGATAGGCTTAATTTTGAATTTAAATTATTTTATAGAGTGTGCTTATGAGTAAAGTTGCCGACAACAAGGGCTTATCAACAAGCAAGGCGTTTAAATTAAAAGGTTCTCACTTCGGTAAATTCATAGCAGCAACGGTTCTTGTTACCTTAGTTGGTTGCTCTTCTGGCAAATGGGGCTTTCCTTATCGTGCACCAACACAACAAGGTAACTGGGTTACTGCTGAGCAAGTTTCTTATTTACGCCAGGGTTTAACTAAAGACCAGGTGCTTTACGCTTTAGGCAGTCCGACCCTAGTGGATATTTTCCACCCTAACCGTTGGGACTATCCTTATCACTATAAGCCAGGCTACGGCGACCCAGTGCATCGCAACCTATCTTTATGGTTCGATAGTAATGACCTCTTAGAGCGCTGGCAACACGACCCTTTACCAAGCGGTCAACCTGCAGACTTCAACACTCAACGCGCAAACCTAACAGCCAACCCTGAAGACGAGCAACATGAGTCTCAAGCTGACGTTGAGTCCGATAGTTTTGCAACCGCACCTCTCGAAGATTAATTTTTAAGTAATAACTAGTTTTAGGATTTTTTATGCGTATTGCAATTGCTGGCGCTAACGGCCGTATGGGCCGTATGCTTGTCGAAGCCGTTCTTAACAACTCTGATTTAAGTCTTGCTGCCGCGCTTTGTGTACCTGGCGCTCCCGAGGAGTCAAAAGACGCTGCTGAGTTTTTAGGTCAAGAATCAGGTGTTAAAATCACTAGCGATTTATCAGTGCTCAGTGATGCCGATTGCCTTATCGACTTTACCCGCCCCGAGGGTACTATGGAACACCTCAAGGCCTGTAAAGCACACAATGTCAAAATGGTCATCGGTACCACCGGTTTTAGCGCAGAGCAATTAGCTGAGTTAGAGGCAGCAGGCAATGAAATTGCAGTGCTGTTCTCACCTAATATGAGTATTGGTGTTAATGCCCTTTATGTCTTATTAGAAAAAGCGGCTCAAATGTTTGATGATCAATATGATGTTGAGGTTTACGAAGCACATCACCGCAACAAAGTTGATGCACCATCAGGTACGGCTTTAAAAATGGCCGAGGTAGTCGCCGAAGCTAAAGGTCGCAAGCTTGACGATGTAGCCGACTGGGCTAGACACGGTATCACTGGTGTGCGTGAACATGGTCGTATTGGTTTTTCAGTATTTAGAGGTGGCGATGTAATCGGTGACCACACCGTCACTTTTGCTGGTCCTGGTGAGCGTATCGAATTAACTCACAAAGCCACTAATCGCACAATTTATGCCTCAGGTAGTATGCAGGCAGCTTTATTTTTAAAAGATAAGGACAAAGGCTTTTACTCAATGCGCGATGTCATCGCCTAAAAGCTTTTAATCCTTAATACTCTATAGCTATTCTACAAAAATTGGCTCAGGCTCTAAGCGAACTTTAAACTTATTATAAACGTCTTGCTTAATAGCCTCAGCCAAACTCTTAATATCCTCGGCCACTGCGCCATCACGATTAACAAGCACTAAGGCTTGTCGATGATGTACACCCGCTTTACCCAAGTCTCTACCCTTCCAACCGCATTGATCAATTAACCAAGCAGCGGCAAG
Source organism: Alcaligenaceae bacterium (assembly GCA_012511095.1). Classification (GTDB taxonomy): domain Bacteria; phylum Pseudomonadota; class Gammaproteobacteria; order Burkholderiales; family Burkholderiaceae_B; genus Oligella. The sequence continues at coordinate 1,243 of JAAZGT010000033.1, read as the reverse complement.
CTTGTACTTGCCATGAGCATGCGCATAGGATGGCATATTGGCATAAAGCGCTTTTAGCTCATTATGTTGTTTTTCATCAACAATCGGATTTTTGAAAAAACTACCCGCATTACCCACCTCAGCCGGATCAGGTAATTTAAAACGTCTAACTGAGCACACCTGCTCAAACACATGCTCAGCCTTAAGCTCCTTAATAGAGCCATTTGACACAGAATCTAAAACGCTCAGCAGATCGGGGTAATTTAATTGAGGTTGCCAAGGTTTTGGTAGTTTAAATGTTACAGCTACGATTAAAAGCCCCTTGCCACCGTGCTTAAAATAACTATCACGATAGGCAAAATGGCATTGCTCATTAGATAAAGTAAAAAATTGCTTGGTTTTAAAGTCAAAAACCTCGACTTCATAACAAAAATCCTTGATCTCTTTACCATAAGCACCAATATTTTGTACCGGAGCCGCACCTACTGTGCCTGGAATTAAGGCGAGATTTTCTAAACCATGCCAACCTTGGTCTAAACAGTGCTTAACAAAATCATGCCAAACCTCGCCCCCGGCTACTTTTACCAAAAAGTAATCATCATGATCTGCAAGCAACTCAATGCCTTTTAGTTGGTTATGCACAACAAAACAATCGATCTGTTGCGCCAAGACTACATTGCTACCACCACCTAAAATAAAGATTTGCTCTAAAAGTGCGTGTTTTTGGAGATAATCTGCTAGCTCACCCAGATCGTTTTTATCTTTTAAATCAAAGCATTGCTTAGCTTTTGACGGTAAACCAAAGGTATTGAATTGACTTAAATCGTGATTGCTAGATAAAACAGCATGTATATTTGAAGATGACATTTTTTTGACAAGACTTATTTTTTGATGCTATTATTATATCTTAGCTTGGTTGATGACACAGACTCACATCAAAGCTTTTTGAAAAAGATTATTAAATCACTTGCAATTAGCAAACACATCAGATATAATATTTTTTTTCAAAAATATACAGTGTTTTAAAAACAACATCGACTTGTTAATAAAACAACAAATTTACAACAAATTGAAATTAGTTGTTGACAAGATTAAAAACACTATATATAATTATACTTTTACTAATCACTGATTAGTAAAAACAAAGCGGGAATAGCTCAGTTGGTAGAGCGCAACCTTGCCAAGGTTGAGGTCGCGAGTTCGAGACTCGTTTCCCGCTCCAAGATTCCAAAACCCAGTTCTTATGAACTGGGTTTTTTGCTTT